>NZ_OZ026451.1:925000-1225000 GCF_964019545.1 Rickettsiella endosymbiont of Xylota segnis
AGTGTAGGGTGGGTATACCATGCTTTTTTAATTTTTTTTCTAAATCGAGATTAAATTCGGGTGCATCAACACCTATAAATACATCCGGCGGATGCGCGATAAAATATTCAGTGATTTCTCGACGACAACGCAGTAGTTGCGGCAATTGCTTCAGGATTTCACCTAAACCCATAACCGACAAGCGTTCCATAGGAAATAAAGAACGGACGCCTTGTTGCTGTAGTTCTGGTCCAGCAATTCCTGAAACACTAAATGGGATTTGTCTGCGTTTTAATTCCTTGCACAGATCGGCAGCCAGCAAATCGCCCGAAGTTTCGCCAACCACGATGCCAATACGAAGTGGAAGTTTAACGAATGATGCCACGTTCAGAATTTTTAAGTGCTGATGCCATGAGTTTTACCTGAGGAGAATTGAGCTCTAAAGGCTTTAATTTTTCTAAAGCTTGTTCAACCGTTAAATTTTTACGAAAAATTAACTTGTATGCGCAGCGTAAAACACTAATCGCTTCCTCGCTGAAACCACTTCTTCTTAGGCCTTCTTTGTTGAGACCGCAAACGCGCGCTTCATGTCCACCTTCTACTAAAATATAAGGTAATACATTTTGGCGTACCATACTTGAAGCGGCAATAAAGCTATGATCACCAATATGGCAAAATTGATGCACCGCACTGTAAGCACCCAAAATGGCATAATTTCCGATGGTAACATGACCCGCTAAAGCCACGTTATTAACAAAAATAGCATGGTCACCAATGACACAATCATGCGCAATATGAGAACCGACCATGAAAAGATTGTGGTGCCCAATTTTAGTTAAGCTTTTATCTTGAGCGGTTCCACGATTAATCGTGCAATATTCGCGAATGACATTATGATCGCCAATTTCTAGATAAGTTTTTTCACCTTGATATTTTTTATCCTGCGGATCATCACCGACAGAAGAAAAAGAGTAAATTTTGTTATGCGCACCCAAACGCGTGGGGCCTTTCACTACGACATGCGAACCAATAACAGTACCAGGGCCTATCTCTACATCAGGTCCAATAATACTCCAAGGCCCTATACTCACATCAGAATCTAACTTAGCAGCGGGATCTACAATAGCCAGCGCATCTATCATTTTAGCACTTTCTCCCAGCGCCCATCAGCGTTGCTTCACAAGCTAGCTCGTTGTCTACTTTAGCAGTGACTTTGCATTTCCATATATTACCTTTTACCTTGATAACCTCAGCTTCTATTAACAACTGGTCCCCCGGAACTACGGGTCGTTTAAAACGTGCATCATCAATACCTGCAAAAAGATATAAAAAACCTTCTTTATTTTCTCTATTCGCATGTAAAGCAAGAATACCTGTCGCCTGCGCCATTGTTTCTAAAATAAGTACACCTGGCATAATCGGATTACCAGGAAAATGACCTAAAAAATAAGGTTCATTCACAGTTACATTTTTTATAGCCACTATCGATTTTCCGGGTACTATTGAAATGACTTTGTCGATCATTAAAATAGGATAACGCTGCGGTAAATAAGATAGTATTTCTTGGATATCCATAACGTCGTTCATAGTGCTTACCTAAGTATATTTTTTCTGTTTTTACTGATTTTTAATCATTATCGATCGATTTATTATTAACTAATGCTTCCGTTTTTTTCAATCTTTTCGCCAATTGATCCAGTTGACGAAATCGTATGCTATTTTTTTGCCATTCACGCTGCGGTTGGGTTGAATGTGTTGAAGAGTAAATTCCAGGGTTACTGATAGAATGTACTACACTCGACATACCGGTAATATACACATTATCCACAATTTCTATATGTCCGTTGATACAGACTCCTCCACCAATCATACAGTTTTTACCGATATGTGTACTTCCAGCAATACCGGTGCATCCTGCAATAGCAGTATTTTCACCAATCCTAACGTTATGACCTACTTGTATTTGGTTATCTAACTTTACACCATCACCAATGATCGTATCATCCAGCGCGCCACGATCAATACTGACATTCGCTCCGATTTCAACATCATCACCGACTTGTACTTTTCCTAATTGAGGAATCTTAAGCCATTTATTATTTTCTTTGGCTAAACCAAAACCATCACTACCAATAACAGTTCCATTGTGAATAATCACTCGTTCGCCTATTCGCGTATCTGCACACACACTGACAAGCGACGTTAAACGTGTATTGGCACCGATGATGACATTATTGCCAATCACACACGCAGCGCCTATCACAACACCTTCATCTAAACGCGTGTTAGCGCCTATTACAACGTACGGGGCGATGCTGACACTAGGGTGAATATAACAATCTTCACCAATGATAGCCGTTGCATGAATTCCGGGACTAAATGCTGATACCGGTTCAAATAATTTAGCAATTTTAGCAAAAGCAAGGTAAGGATCGGCGACCACTAAGGCATTATTCGGGGCATGTTTCAAACATTCTGCACGCAGAATAACCGCTGAGGCTTGCGTAGTCGTAAGATATTTTAGATAACGTTTATTATCTAAAAAAGAAATTTGTCCCGGCTGTGCATTTTGCAAAGTCATAATGCCGCTGATCGAACAAGCCGGATCACCTTTCAGATCAGCATCGATTAAATGGGCAATTTCTTGTAATGAATATTGACGCGGCATGTCTAACTCTATTTTTTGTTTCAGCCTATAGTAAAGAATTTTTCGTCATTGCGAACAACGTAGGTGCGCGGCAATCTAAGTAGATGGCCACGTCCCCACTAACGTTTCAATCTCGCCATGACGGGTTATTTTGTGCGAAGAGTATTAAGCTCTTTTTAATGCATCTAATATTTGTTGCGTAATATCAAGATTATTTTTAGCATATAAAGTGCTGCCTTTTTGAATGACTAAATCATAACCTGATTGCGCAGCTACTTTACTCACCAGACCATCTAGTTGCTGACTAAAATTGTGTAATGATGCACTTTGCTGCTTAGATAAATCTTTTTGAAATGAAGCTATCATGGAATTCACATTATTACGATCCGTCATGAGCTTATTTTCTAGATTATTACGCTCTTCTGCTTTCATAACAGCAGCATTTTTTTGCAAATTAGAAGCTTCTTTCTGTAATTCGTTTTGTGCTTTAACAATACTATCTTGTCGACCTTTAAATTGTCGTGTTAAAGCATCATTGATTTTGGAAATCTGTGGAGCCTTTTGTAATATTACTTGCATATCAACAACCGCTAATTTTAACTCGTCGGCATGAACCGGCAAAGTCAATAGACCTGCCATAAATGTCACGATAGATACTAAGCAAATTTTGTTCATTATCAGCTCCTTAAATAAGCTAAAATTAAAAACCTGTTCCAATATTAAACTGGAAAACTTGGGTTTGATCGCCAGGTTGAGGGTTCATAGCCTTGGCTATGCTAAAGCTTAATGTTACATTAAAAACCGGAACTCGCCAATCTACATCTATTCCGGCGGAATAGCGCAGTGGTCCTGAGCCGCTACCCCCCCTAACAACAGGCGGTGGGGGGGTCTTTCGGGTGATGCCTAACGTAGAATAAGTATTACCCGCATCGACGAAGATACTGGTTCTTAATTTATCAGATACTGGGTTCGGTACAATTAAAGCCAAGCTTCCGACTGTCATCACATTACCCCCCAGAGAATTGCCGTTGGTATCTCTAGGGCCTAGAGTACTAATTTCGTAGCCTCTTACTTGGCCATCGATACCGATACCACCCGCGTAATAATTGGTGAAGAAAGGCAATCCTGAAGTTGAAGCAAATCCATTACCATAACCTAAGCTTAAACGACTTTGCAGAATAAAATTATGTTTGAAAGGCAAATAACCTGTTCCTGAGTAATTCGCTTTATAATAATATAGGGGTCGGCCGCCAACAGGTAAAGCAAGTTGGACAGTGGCATTTTGTAAGATTCCACTTGTAGGAAATATCAATCGATCGAAGCTATTTCGTGACCAACCCAATGTGAATAAAAACTGATTAAATTGTACACCGTGCTGTGCAACAAATTGTTGTACTTCGAGTGATTGTTGAACAGTCGGAGGCAAATTCAGCTGTATTTTTTGTAAGCCACCTTGTATCAACAAACTATCCCCACGCTCATCAAAAGGGATACTATAATGAAGATCACCGCCATAGGTGTTGGTGTTATAGGTCGTGGTATTCAAATCACTTGGAGTTGATCGTTGATAGAATAAATCATATCCACGTTGTATACCATCTAGGGTGTAATAAGGATTGTTGTAGCTAATACTATAAACAGTTGCCGCACGGGTATTATTGAAATTTAAAGCTAATTGATTACCGGTTCCGAAAACGTTATTTTGATTCAGGGATGCACCCACCACAGGTCCGTTAGTACCATAACCTAAACTAAATAAAGCTTGTGCCGCATGTGCTTCATTGACATTAACATCGAGATCAACTTGATCGGTATATCCAGCAATAGGAACCGGCGTTATTTGTGGCTCCCCTTCAAGATAGCCGCTGAGAGCAAGTTGTCTTATAGACGTTTTCATATCGGCTTCCGAAACCACACTCGCTTCTTGTTGACGTAACAAACGTCGGAATACCAAATCTTGTGTTTTTAGATTACCGGATATATTGATGTGTCGTGCATAAACTCGATTACCTGGATCAACATAAAAAGTTAAAAAAACAGTTTTGTTTTCTTCATCTATTTGCGGTGCGGTATTGACGGTCGCAAATAGATAACCAAAATCGCCTAGCGCTTTTTTAATACCCTGCTCTGCGGCTACAATTTTTTCACGCGAAAATATCTGACCCGATTGTAAAGGAACTAAAAGCTGGTGTAATTTAGTTTGCGAAACAATTGCGCTTCCTGTGAATTGATAACCGCTGAGTTTGTATATCGGCCCTTCGGTAATATGGATAATAAGATAAACATGTTTTCTATCGGGAGTTAAGCTAGCCTGTGTAGAATCGACTTTAAATTTAAGATAACCCCGATCCATATAATAAGATTGTAGCGCATCTAAACTAGCTGATAATCGATCTTGACTATATTGATCACTATTGGTGAAAAATGACCAAAAATGGTGTGTGCCGATGGGTAAGGCGCCACGCAACTTTCTTTCACTAAAAACATGATTACCTATGATAGAGATATCGGCAATTTCTACGGTAAGGCCCTCTGAAATAAGAAGTCGCACCGAAACGCGATTATTAGGCAACGGCGTAACGATGGGTGTTACCCGCGCAGAATATTTCCCCATATTGTCATATTGTGTACGTAGTTGTGCAACAAAACGATCTAAAGTGGCTTTATCAAATAACCGACCGCGAACTAAACCAATTTTTTTTACAATTTGTTTTAGCTTATCTTTAGGAATTTCTTTATTACCGGTGATATCCACTTCACTAATGGTCGGTCTTTCCACCACTTTTATAATTAAAGCATTTGATTGCTCTTCTAAAGTGACATCACTAAAAAATCCAGTTGCATACAGCGCATCGATAACAGCAGACGATTGATAGGACTGAAAAGACTGACCGGTTCTAACCGGTAAATAACTAAGCACGGTATCACGACTGATACCTTGTAGACCATCAATTTGAATCCGGTTAACAGTAAAAGCTTGCGCAGGCAGAGCAAGAAAAAAAATGATGGATAATGATCCTACTAAAAAAATTCTCAATAAAAGTCGCAACATAATCGTTATTTTTTAGCCAAAAAAAGACATTACTCTTCGCATTTGAATTTTTGTCTGCGTTGTCCGCTCAATTCACAATTTTCATGGTTATTGTATAGACCAGATTGCTGCATGGACACGGCGGTCGCCAAAAAACCCATTACTGTGAGTCTATAAAAAGTTTGCCAAAGAACTAAACTGTGCTTTTATATGCATATTCTAACGGATAATGGATTCTCTTCTCACCATTTTCGTTACTCTCGCGCTATAATGCTTTAAAATCATCTCTTTAGCAATCTCACGAGCTAAATTATCATCCTCCAAAATAACACTGAGATTAGAAACAGGTCGGGAATGAAGTTTTTCCAATACATCCTGATTGAGCTTAGCAATATCAGTAAAATAGATTTTGCCATCTAAAAACGCTTGTACAGCAATTTCATTCGCGGCATTCAGGATCGTTGTCGCTGTCCCGCCAATACGTAATGCTTGATAAGCTAAGTTTAAACACGGATAGCGTTTTTCATCAATCGCTAAAAAATCTAGACGTGCTACTTTTAATAAATTTAAAGCCGCTGCAGAATTATTAATTCGCTCTGGAAAAGCCAAAGCATAGGAGATAGGAATACGCATATCAGGGCTACCTAATTGCGCTAAAATTGATCCATCCACGTATTCTACTAGGGAATGCACAATACTCTGCGGATGTAACACCACTTCAATTTGATCCAACCCTAAACCAAACAAAAAATAAGCTTCTATGACTTCAAAGCCCTTATTCATGAGCGTCGCCGAATCAACGCTAATTTTGCGTCCCATACGCCAATTCGGATGTTGACAGGCCTGTGCGGGTGTCGTTGCTTGCAATTGTGCTAGAGATTTATGGCGTAGTGCACCGCCCGATGCAGTTAAAATAATTTTTGCCAGATTTTTACAGGGATTATCACATACAACTTGTCCATGTAAACATTGAAAAATAGCATTATGTTCACTATCTACAGGTATTAAAGTAATTTGCGCGCGTTGCGCTTCTTCTATGAATAAAGGACCTGCCATGACTAAAGCTTCTTTATTTGCAAGGAGTACTTGCTTCTTAGCTTTAATGGCAGCTAACGTAGGTAATAAACCTGCTGCACCTACGATAGCGGCCATCACGGTATCAACCTCATCGAGATTCGCAACAAAAGCTAAGGCATCCCCTCCAAATAATACTTTCGTTTTTACAGATTCCGCGCGCAAACGTTGCTGAAGGTGTTCACTTAGGTTTTCACTGCCCACTACAGCATAAGTAGGGTTAAATTTTAGACATTGTTGAAATAATAAATCGATATTGTAGTGTGCCGTTAAAGCGATCACATTGAAACGCGTGGGATGTTTACTGACAACATCCAAGGTATTAACACCAATAGATCCGGTTGCACCTAAAATAGTTAAAGATTTCATGTGACTAAACCTAGTAGTAATAAAGATCCTGCATACACAGGAGCTGCAGCCAGTAAACTATCTATTCGATCCAAAATTCCACCATGGCCAGGCAACAATTGACCACTATCTTTTAAACCTCGCAGTCGTTTTAATTGGCTTTCAAATAAATCTCCTGCTACCGCTGCTAAACTCGTCAATAATACCAATAACCACATTTGACTCAACGTTGGCTTCATTCCTTGGAAAAAATAGAGCATTAGCATTGCCGAAAAAAAAGTAAACAATAATCCGATAATAAAACCTTCCCAGGTTTTTTTTGGGCTCAAGGTCGGCGCTAAAAGATGCCGCCCCCATAGACGACCACTGACATACGCTGCTGTATCGGATAACCAAATAATCAGTAACACAAACATTAAATAAACCGGTGTCAGCTGCAGTTTTTGTAAGGCCACCCAACATAAGCTAATGATTAACCAACCTAAGCCAGCACTGATAGCTGGACTTATTTTCGGTAATTTGGATTGACTACGCGCCCAAATTAGATAAACACTTAATAGTAACCAAAAAAGTAAACCACCCTTCAAAATCCAGTCATAGCTTAGATAAGATAAAATGAGAAATAAAATCGCCGCTTGCACACCTACATATAAAAATCGCTGCGCCAGATCCTTGTAAGCACTCAAACGTGCCCATTCCCAAGCAGCCAGTAACATGATAACCGCTGTAATCAGTTTAAAATAAAATTCCGATGTATAAAAAATTCCAATGATAACTAAAGGAATCAATATCAGTGCTGTTAAAATTCTAAGTTTAAGCATTTATTTCCGCGAGTTGCTCACTAATGCATCCAAATCGCCTTTCTCGTTGCGTATAAAACTGTAACGCTTTATTCAGCTCGTGTTCATCAAAATCAGGCCATAAGACATCGGTAAAATACAATTCAGTATAAGCCAACTGCCAGAGCAAAAAATTACTGATTCGATATTCACCACTGGTCCGAATTAACAGATCGACCGCTGGCAGATCCGCTAAGCTTAAATACTCAGCAAATATTTCTCGCGTTAATATTTCAGTCTCGAGCTTGCCTGACTTAACTTGATTCATAATTCTCTGAGCGGCCTGAACAATATCCCACTGACCACTATAATTCACGGCAATTACCAATTGCAGACCGGTATTTTTAGCCGTTAAAGTCTGAGATTTATCGATCCATTCACGTAGTGGTTGATTAAAACCTTCCAAATTACCTACCATTCTTAACTGCACGTTGTTCTTAGTTAATTTATCGATTTCGTTTTTCAAGGTGTTTAGAAAAAGCGTCATTAAATAATTAACTTCTTGTTCAGGGCGCTGCCAGTTTTCACTACTAAAGGCAAATAAGGTAAGCGCTTCAATCTTCATTTCGCCACAGAGTTTAATTACCTTACGAACAGCTTTCACCCCTTCTTGGTGACCTAGCATCCGTGGTAAATGACGACGTTTCGCCCAACGACCATTTCCATCCATAATGATAGCGATATGGCGTGGCCGTTTTAATGCATGAACATTGTCTGGAATTGACATAGAATGGTGAGATTAAATTTGCATTAACTCTTCTTCTTTGGTCTTTGCTATTTTTTCTACTTCTGCGATATTTTGATCAGTCATTTTTTGTATCATATCCTTAGCGCGACGTTCTTCATCTTCAGTGATGAGCTTTTTCTTAATCAATTCTTTAAATTGTTGATTGGCATCTTGACGATAATTTCGGATGGATACACGGGCATCCTCAGCTTCTTGTTTGACTAACTTACTCATATCGCGCCGACGTTCTTCGGTTAGCATTGCTAATGGAACACGAATAACATTGCCTGCTGTTACAGGGTTTAAACCTAAATTAGATTGAATAATTGCTTTTTCGATGGAAGTAATTGACGATTTTTCCCAAGGTGTAACCAATAAGGTTCGTGCATCGGCGACAGTAATACTCGCCACATGATTCAAAGGGACTTCTTTTCCACCGTATTGGGGAATACGTAATTGCTCTAATAAACTCGGATGCGCCCTGCCCGTTCGTAACTTAGCTAAGTTAACTTTTAAAGCTTCCAATGCTTTTTGCATACCTTGTTCAGTTGTTAGTTTTATCGGTCCTATCATACTAAATTCCTCTTACTCACTAATGTACCTTTACTTTTGCCTTGTAGAATATCAACTAATGCATTTTTGCATTTAATATTAAAGACAAGTATGGGTAAATCATGATCGCGACATTGTGTAAATGCACCTAAATCCATGATACCGAGTTCTTGTTCCAAGGCTTTTTCATAGCTCACCTGGGAATATAACACAGCTTTTGGATCTTTTTTGGGATCGGCATTGTATATACCATCAACATGCGTTGCTTTAAGCAATAATTCAGCACCAATCTCTACGCCACGTAAACTCGCGGCAGAATCTGTACTGACCAAGGGATTTCCTGTGCCGCCCGCGAAGATAACGATGTATCCTTTTTCTAGATAACGTATCGCCTTGTAACGTTCAAACAGAGGGGCGAAACCACCGATAGGAATTGCTGACATAATTTTGGCTATTTTTTTGTGTTGTTCAAGGGAATCGCGCAATGCCAATGCATTGATCACCGTACCCAACATCCCCATTTGATCACCGGTAATTCTATCAATACCGCTACGTGCTAATACTTCTCCACGAAAAATATTACCACCACCAATCACGATGCCTATTTGCACGCCTAAATCTGCCGCAGCAACTATGTCAGATACAATACGGTTAAGCGCTATGGGATCCAGCATTCGCGAAGATTCTCCATGGAGCGCTTCCCCACTGAGTTTAAGCAAAACACGTCGATACTTTAATGGATGTGCCATCATAAAATAACAAGTTTAAAGAGAAGGAATAATAACCTATGCAGCGCGCTGATTCTAGCCCAAATGCCTGATCTAAGAATAGAAAAAATAAATTTAGTTTAATCTCAAACTCTGAACTTTTCGAATAAATTCAGCATTTGCACCGGCTTCCGCACCTTCATCGTGCACGGCTAACTGAGCTTTTAGTTGATGTGCTTGAATTTTAACATTTAGGATATTAAAAAATTGATTTATCCAAATTTTTGCTTGTGTTTCTATCTGGCAACTAAGAGAGTTACCAATTTTATGTTCCTTAATTAAAGCAGCATTTATTTCTTCTTTCCAAGTTTGATCCCAGTTTTTCATAAATAAGTCATTTAATATATTTCTGATTAGCTTCAATTTAGTCATTAAAACTTCATGATGTTTAACCTTTAAAGGTAATTTCATCGCTAGAGAATGCTGTAGTTTAATTTTTTCAATATTAGACGCAGAGATTATCCTAGCTAAATGACCCATCAATTCCGAGGCCGTTATCTTATTAATTTTATCAACCCGCCTATCCATTGGATCGAGCACCCAACCTTCTTGCCAAGCTTCTTGCTCTTCATTGGGTTTAGCATCACATTCTAAAAACTGTAGATTTCTATCTAAAACAAGAAAATTCTGCCCTCCTGGCTCATTTGGAATAATTGCCTGAAACCATTCTAAGTTGATTTCTTCTTCGCTAAGCAAAAACTGATTAAAAGCAACTGCAACCTGTTCATCACATCGACCCACTTGAAAAGCCTCTGCTAAACTCGCATGGATAATCCGAAAAATAATATTAAATGCTTTTAAATCTTTTATAATCTTCTTAAGAATCTTTTCTGTTAAACACATTATTTCTTGTAACACATCAATCCGATAAAAGTTGGCATCATCAAGTTTCCATTCACTGGCTTGGCTAGGTTTTTGTTTGGGAAAATTAAATTGTTGCCAATTAGGCGCACCAAAAACTATTTTTTGTTTAACAATCGCGTTGATCATTTCTAGAAAGATTAGGTTTCTTAAGCTTGGTTTTAAGTCAAAGTTTTTTATAAAATCTACCGATAAATTTTTTACTAATTCTAACGGTTTTTTACCCTCACTATTTTCTTTATGGAGGTCAATTTGATCTTGTTCAAAAAGAAACGCTAGTATTTCTTTTTTGCTCTTTTCACAAGCTAAATGTAAAGCGGTATTGCCTTTAGCATCTACAGAATTTAATGTATACGCATCACAATAGCTTTGAGCACTCTCCAAATCTCCTTTTACAACGGCGACTCGAAAATTAATTGCTTTTCTTTTTTGTTCCTGAGAAATAATTTCCTTAAACATAAATAATTTTATTTTTTCCTTGCAAAAATTCTAATATATTAAAAATTAAAGCATTTTTTTTTAGTAATAATCAAGTAATTTTTGCAAAGAATAATTAAAAAAATTAAGCAATCCTTTTTATTTCAAACAGATACAACATTGGGTTTTATTTAAGCCAATGTTGATCGTAGATGAAATTTTTATCCAAAACTACGCGCACTGATTGTAGAGGTTATTGAAATTGCTCAAAATTAAACGGTATCATTTTAGAATGCATTTTACCTGATTTTCATCTGCTTATTTAAACCGCAGGCTAAGATTTCTGCAGAGCTTACAATTTCGAAACGTTGCTCCAGACGAGTGAGACTATCTTGCACTTCATAAAGATGCATTTTATCTGCCATTGCAGCATGGATGTCGACTTTTTTTGCTAAGACATCCCAAAGCTTTTCTAGCCAAGTTTTTACCATTCTTTCTTTTACAGACGGGTAGTTTTTTTTCATCTCAGGCCAATAAAGATGCCAATTTAAATCAAAGTACCCTTTTAACAAAGTCCTTAGCCTTTCTAAATTTTCCGCAATCTGCGCGTGTTGTTTTCCTTCTAAAGGTAAACTTGATATTAAGTTAGTATATAATTGAATTTGTTCTCTGTCGGGTTGATTGATAATTCTCGTTAAACTTTCCATTAACTGAGGTGAACATTCTTTTAGAGACGCTATTTTATCGTCCAGCGGATCCATCAATAAACCACTTTCCCACGTTTCAGGTTTCTCCCCACCCACTTTATCTAAAATAATAAAACTGTGGCTTCGGGTAATTTTTAAGCTTTCAGTTGGTTGCCATTTTAAGTTTTCGGCCTGTATCCAAGTTAAATAAGCCTTTTTACCATAAATGAGCAATTGATCAAATGCTACCGCTATATACTCATAACAACGACCAACTTGCAGCACTTCTGCTAGAGAGCTATGGATGATTCGAATAATAAGTAAACGCATAATAAAGTCGAGCGAAATTTCTGTAAGCTCATTTTCTATAGTACAAAGAAGATCTTGTAATATATCAATACGATAATAATCCGCTTGCTTTTTTTTCCATAATGATGCACAGGTTGCTTGCTGATGAGGAAATTTTTCTTGTTTCCAATCCGGTGCGCCATAAATTAACGTTTGTTTAACATAAAGATTAATTCGCGATAAATCTTCAAGCGTAAACGATTCATTAGCATTATTTTCGTTATTCAAAATAAAATCATAGCTTTTCTTAAGTAGGTATTTTTGACGTAATACCGATGCTTGTACCAAATTCTTTTCTGTTACTAACAATTCTTGCCAAAGTTTGGCAGTTGATCGCTGATTAATCAGATCGACCGCTTTTTTATCCTCAGCATTGAGTGGATGAAAATTTATTCGGGGCTGTTGAAAAAGAAACTGTATAATTTCATTATGACCCTTTTCGGAGGCTAAATGTAAAGCGGTATTATCTTTTGCATCCCGACTATTTAATGTATAGGCATCACAATACTTTTGAACATCCAGCAGATTTCCTTGCGCGGCAGCCACTCGAAAACGGATGGCTTTTCTTATTTGTTTTTGAGAAATAATATTATTAATATTATTGTTAGGCATACTTAATTCCTTTTTTTCTCTATAAAATAACCGATGTTTATAAAAATTAAAGCATTTTTTTTTAGTAACAATCAAGCGAATTTTTTACAGAATAATAAAAAGAAAGAATGAATAATTAATTTAAAGTGGATACCCAACCCTGACTTTAGAAGTCAGTGTTGGGTCAATAGAAGTTTAAGAAGAACTCTTAACTTGCGCCATCACCGCTTCTGCGAAATCTTCAGTTGGTTTTTCTACCCCTTCACCGACGGCAAATCGCACAAAACTTATGATCTCCGCTCCTGCGTTTTTTAATAACTGTCCGACACGTACGTTCGGATCTTTTACAAATGCTTGACCTAATAAACTCATTTCATCACGAAATTTATTCAGTCGCCCTTCTACCATCTTATCGATAACGGCTTGCGGTTTACCAGTGCCTTGCGATTGCGCCATAATAATTTCTCGCTCTTTCGCCAGAATTTGTTCAGCAATATCATCAGCCGAAATTACCACTGGATTATTAGCAATAATATGTAAGGCTAAATCTTTAGCCAGTTGTTCGTCGCCACCTTTTAATTGCACAATAGCGCCGATACGGCCCATATGCACATACGATCCGAGGAGGGTATCGGTTTGTACGCCAACGAGCTGTAAACGTCTTATTTGAATGTTTTCACCTAGTTTAGCGACGAGTGATTCACGGGTTTTTTCTACTGTTTCGCCGCTATCCGCAAACGTAAAGGCTAACAGCGACTCAAGATGAGCAATCTGATGATCCAGTGCGCATTGTGCCGTTTTCTCGGCAAACTGTTTGAAATTTTCATCGCGCGCGACAAAATCCGTCTCGCAATTAACTTCTAAAATAATAGCAGGCCCTGTCACCCCTTTAGATTTAATAATTATTAAACCTTCAGCGGCAATACGTCCTGATTTCTTTTCAGCTTGAATTTGACCTGATTTACGCATCGCTTCAGCCGCTGCATCCAGATCACCCCCTACGGACTCTAATGCTTTTTTACAATCCATCATGCCAGCGCCGGTTCGAGCACGTAAAGCCTGAACCATAGCGGCCGTTATTATTGTTGACGTCATGTGCTTATTCCTCTTTCCCTTGCGTAGAGTTAGTCGGTTCCGCTGCAGGTTCTTGAGTTTCGGCTTTTTCTACTTCAGTACGTGTTAAGTCGCTTGGTTTTTTTGCAGCCGCGCGTGCTTCTAAAATAGTATCCGCAACCATCTGCGTATACAGTGTAATCGCACGTGCCGCATCATCATTACCTGGAATGATATAATCAATACCTTCGGGTGAATGATTGGTATCAATAATACTGATGACCGGTATCTTTAGCTTTTGTGCTTCACAAATAGCAATATGCTCATAGCCTCTATCAATCACAAATAAGGCGTCCGGTAAACCGCTCATATCTTTAATACCGCCTAAACCTCGTTCCAATTTATCCATTTGTCGCTGTAAATTCAGCGCTTCCTTTTTAGTCAACTGGTTAAAGCTACCATCTTGGCTTTGCGCTTCTAATTCTTTAAGTCGTTTAATGGACTGACGGATGGTACGATAATTCGTTAACAACCCACCTAACCAACGATGGTTAACATAAGGCATACCGCAGCGTAATGCTTGTTCTTTAACTAAATCCTGTGCGGCACGCTTTGTCCCGACAAATAAGATTTTACTACCCGGCCGAGCCGCTATTTTCGCAATATAATTCAGCGCTTCGGTAATATATTCTCGGGTTTTTTCTAGATCGATGATGCTAATTCCATTACGCACACCGTAGATATAAGGCGCCATTTTTGGCTCGCGAAAACACGTACGATGGCCAAAATGCACACCTGCTTCAAATAATTGTCTTAATGTTGCTGTTGCTGACACTGTATATAATCTCCAATTGGGTTAAACCTCCACCTAGTATTATTTGAAGACTATCTTTAAAAATAGCCACCCTCAAATAACGCTTAAATAAATAGGTGTGTGAAATAACGCTTTTCAGCGCGGTGTTTTATACCATAGAATGACTTGTTGCATCAACATCAAGCCCGACATTGCTGGGTTAATACTCACAGCAATGGATTTTTGGCAAGGCGGTGCGAGAATAAAGCAACCGGAATGTATTCAAGATACATGAGGATTGCGAATTGAGTGCCAACACAGACAAAAATTCAAGTGCGAAGAGTATCAGAAGGAGGCAATCTATGCCCTATGTATTAGTACTTTATTACAGCCGCTATGGCGCGGTAGCAAAAATGGCCCAACAAGTCGCAAGAGGCATAGAGTCTATCGCCGCTGTGGAAGTAAGAATTCGTACCGTTCCAAATATTTCAACGGTGACTGAAGCCGTGGAAGAGAAAGTCCCATCCGCTGGCCCTCCTTACGCCACACACGAGGATGTTCGCGACGCTATCGGCATCGCCTTAGGCAGTCCAACACGTTTTGGTAATATGGCCGCACCTTTAAAGCATTTTATCGATAGCCTAAGTGGTCTATGGTTTTCAGGCGAACTCGTCGATAAACCGGTTGGTTTTTTTTCTTCGACCTCTAGTCTACATGGCGGCCAAGAAACCACGTTATTGAGTATGATGCTACCCATGATTCATCTCGGCATGATTGTCGTTGGCGTCCCCTATACAGAATCCGATTTAAGTACCACGCAAACGGGCGGCACGCCTTATGGACCCACGCATATGGCCGGTAAAGAAAGCAAAAATCCGCTGAGCGACGAAGAAAAACGTCTTTGTCTTGCCTTGGGTAAGCGCTTAGCGCGTATTGCTTTGAAATTACATTAAGCTTCGAACACTCAACTGAGGTTTAAAGATTTAAAATAATTTTCACTAAGGGAATCGTTAATTTACGTTGTAAACTTAGACTTGCTTTATCAAGTTGTGCCAACGCAGAAAAAAGCGCTTGCGAATCGCGCGGAAGACGAAGCAATAAAAATTGACCTACTTCCTCGGAAAGTTCCAAGCCTCTTAAGCCAGCACGCTGTTGTAATGCAATGAGTCTTTCGGCATCATTTAATTCGCGTACTTGAAATAAAACACCACTAGAAAGACGTGAAACTAAATCAGGTAATGATAAATTTAATTGATTAGGAACATTTTTAGCTGCAATAAGTAAATAGCGCGTCTGTTCTTGCAAACGATTATAGAAATGAAATAATGACTCTTGCCAAATACTATCTTCAACAACACTTTCAAGGTCATCGATACAAACCATATCCACTGATTCTAAACCGCGCAATATCTCGCTGCTATTATTTTTTTTTAATGTATTTAAAGGTAAATAAGCGACAGAAAAACCTTGTTGTTGCGCCTCATGACAGCAAGCTTGCAATAAATGCGTACAACCGGCACCGGAGTTGCCCCAAATATAAATATAGGACTCACCTATTTTTCGAGAAAAATGTCGTAAGCTATTTAATAAAATAGCATTTTGACCGATATAAAAATTTTCAAAGCAGCATGCATCAGGGGGTTGAATTGGCAAAATTAATTGTGTCAACATTGCTTTTGATTCTTAGCCGTTAATTTTTTACTCGCTAACTTTAAATAATAAGCCGCTTGCCAAAACCACATCCACGTATATTGAATAAAACTCAACAAGGTGGTAACAAAGACCGCTTCTATAATACGTGGAATTAATTCGGCAGGGATATCAAAAAAAGCTAATTTAATAATAAGTAAACTCACTAATACCAACTGAAAAAAAGTATTTAATTTACTAATCCAAACCGGTTTGTAATCTAGAGGGCCGACCCAATAACGATAAAGTAAAGCACCGCCCATAATCCAGATATCGCGACCTATCACCATAATGGTTAACCAACAGGGAATTTGTTGCAGATAAGCCAGCACAACAAAACTACCCATGAGTAACAGTTTATCGGCCAAAGGATCCAATAAAGCACCCAACGGAGTCGTCCAATCAAAAAAACGTGCTAACAAACCGTCTAAGCCATCACTCAAACCCGCTATCACAAACAAATAAAAAGCTAGGGTATAGCACTTTGTCAATAAGGCCCATAAAATAGGGCCTATTAGGATAAAGCGAATGCAGGTAATTAAATTAGGCAGATGCCGTAGTTGTAATTGCATCATTTTTTTGGCTTAATCAAACTAATCATAGGTGATCCATGCTGAAACCAGAACTCATTAACCAACTCATACTAAGGTTCCCTCAACTTCAAGCAGCTACTGTTAAGAAAAGTGTGGAGCACTTAATCCAACTGTTGGAACAAACATTATATCAGGGTCGTCGCATAGAAATACGTGGCTTTGGAAGTTTTTCACCTCATTATAATGCAGCACGTTCTGCTTTTAACCCAAAAACCGGTGAACACTTTTTAGCTCCTGAAAAGTATCGTATCCATTTTAAAATGGGTAAAACACTCAAATATTGTGTTAACAAGCCTACTCTTCAGACTGAAATAAATTCTGCTGATTAATGCTCGATTTGTTCCAAAAAATCTCCAAGAGCATAACATAATGCTTGCGTCCCGACACGCTGTAAAGCCGAAATTTCAAATATCGGTACCTGTGCTGGAACTTGGGTCTTTATCGATTGAACAAACTCCTGTAACTCCTCATTAGAGAGTAAATCTATTTTATTTAATACTAACCACCTGGGTTTTGCGGCTAATTCAGGACTGTATTTTATCAGCTCATTTTCAATCAAAGTCATATTTTTTAATGGATCGCTCCCATCTACGGGTCGGATATCCAATATATGCAGTAATAGACGCGTACGATCCAGATGCTTAAGAAAATTTATGCCTAAACCTAAACCTTCGGCAGCACCGGTAATCAATCCAGGGACATCCGCCATCACAAAGCTACGTCCTGCTTCCAAGCGCACCACACCTAAATGTGGCTGCAAGGTAGTAAATGGATAGTCCGCTACTTTAGGCGTCGCCGCCGATACTGAACGTATCAGACTGGATTTTCCAGCGTTAGGTAAACCTACGAGACCTACGTCAGCCAATAATTTTAAAGAAAGTTTTAAACGACGCGTTTCGCCGGGATGACCCGGTGTAAATTGACGCGGACTACGATTGGTACTGCTTTTAAATCGTGCATTACCTAAACCATGCCAACCGCCTTTTGCGACACACTGCATTTGCTCTTTGGAAGTTAGATCGCCTATCAACTCTTGTGTATCCGCATCAAAGACTTCGGTGCCGATAGGCACATCTAAAATAAGATCAGCGCCCTTTTTTCCTGCGCAATCACTGCCTTTGCCATTTTCGCCCCGTGCCGCTTTATAAAGACGGTTATAATGGAAATCGATCAGTGTATTGAGATTGGTACTGGCTTTTAAATAGACGCTGCCCCCATCACCCCCATCGCCGCCATCTGGACCGCCTAAGGGGATAAATTTTTCGCGACGAAAACTAACGCAGCCCGCTCCGCCCTTTCCTGCTTCTACTAGTATCTCAACTTCATCTAAAAATTTCATAAAAAACCCCGCTGAGCGGGGTAACCATTAAAAACTATTAAAAAACGATTTGATTTTAAACGTGTTCAGCCGATTCGGTTAATACAGGAACCACATTCACATAACATCTGAGTTTAGCTCCTTTACGAGCAAACTTAACTACGCCTTGCACTAAAGCGTATAAGGTGTGATCCTTGCCAATACCAACATTATTACCTGGATGATAATGTGTACCGCGTTGACGGATAATAATATTGCCTGGTTTAACCGATTCACCACCGAAGTGTTTTACACCTAAACGTTTTGAGTGTGAATCGCGACCATTACGGGTACTACCACCCGCTTTCTTGTGTGCCATGGTGAAATACCCCTATAAAATCTCGGTAATTTGAACCGCTGTATAATGCTGCCGGTGACCCATCTGCTTTCTATGATGTTTACGGCGTCGAAACTTAATAATAGTAATTTTATCACCACGACCGTGCTCTACAACACGCGCTTTAACTTTTGAATCCGTTAAAAGAGGTGCTCCCACTTTAATATCGGTTTCGTTAGCCAACAGTAATACTGGAAATTCAACAATAGAGTTAACCTCTGCCGTTAGCTTTTCTAGCTTAATCACTTCGTCTTTAGCGACTTTATATTGTTTTCCACCAGTGGAAATAACTGCGTACATTCTACTCTCCAATGAAACTTACATGCAGGATCTAGTTACAAAATTCTTTAATGATGCTGGCTCCCCGAACAGGACTCGAACCTGTGACCCAATGATTAACAGTCATTTGCTCTACCAGCTGAGCTATCGGGGAATTTAAGCCGTTAAGGCCGCTTATAGTAATAGCAGAGGTAGCATGGGTCAAGAGCTGAAATAAATTTATTTCTACAATTTTACCATTTTAGTTACGCTTTATTTTTGTTGATATAGCCTCTGTGCCCGCACCCGATCGAGTGGTTTTATTGTGCGGTATCTCTAAAAAATAGCCTAGCTGCCAATGTTGCGTATTTTGCGTTTGTCGACTAGAGGTCGGATCCCAAGGAGGATATACTCGCAATACGCGTTTGCCTCCTTGACCAGCTTTATAAAGGATACCTTGCTGCACTAACACTGACTTGGGTATAACAAATTGACCAAAAAGCGCACCATGACGTGTGCTAATAACTAACAAATCAAAAGGATCTATTGCTTCATAGGTTAATAGCTTGTACCTACACTTTCATTATATAGCGTAACAAACTGACCTATTTTAGATAGAACCGAAAGACAGCAAGTAAATGACTGTTAATCAAGCACTCAGTCGTCTTTGCTACAGTTAAAATTCTATTAAAACAATAGCTTATCCAACTCAATGCAATGCTCATAAAAGTCATGATGCGAATTTTGCGCGTCAAGTTCATTTTAGTTTGCAAGGCTTCTGAAGGTGTTAAAGTGAATCCATGGTAACTTCTCTATTCTTATTAATAATTTCACTGAATGCTCAACCTTTCTTTAGGATAGTATTGAGAATATGAAAGGTACACAGGTTTAGAAAGCTAACATCGTATTAATTTCCAAAATATTGGTTTATTTAGCATTGAAACTGTTAGCTGAATATACCCGTGTATAGTTTAGATCATTAAATTATTTTTTTCTCATATTCATCAAGCTTATTTTTAAGCTCACTCTTCTGCTGTTCAGACTTATCTAATTGTTCTTTTAATTCTTTACCTTGCTTTTCACAATCATCCAACTTATCTTTGACCTTCTTGACCTCATCTTCCAGCTTCTTTTTGTCGAGTTCGTCTTTTAATTCCTTACCTTTTTTCTCAGAGAGATCCAATTTTTCATTGTTTTGTTTTAACTGACTCTCAAGATCTTTAAGCTTATCTTTTAATTCTTTTCTTTCTAATGCACATTCTTCTACGCTTTTTTCGTAATTAATTTTATCTAATTCACATTGGGTCAGCTCATCCTTAATATTTCCATCCAAATCAAGTTCAACCTTGAAGGAAGTAAGCCCTAAGGGAATGTGCGCTAAATCACTATTCGCTGGAACTGAAATATTATCGCCTAGCAAACCATAATCCTCATAAAGATCTAATTTACAGAGGTTACCGATTTTAACAGAGTGCAGATGATCATTTAAAGAATCAGGGGATCTTTTAAACCTTTTCCGAAATCCACTTCATAGCCGACATAAGCGATATACGCATCCCCTTTAAAATTAGCTTCAGTAAAGAAAATGGCTTCGGTAGCACCTGGTTCTTTTTTATCTGTTTTAGATAAAGTATAAATCATACTCTTTCTCTCTTTGATTTTTAATTAAAAAAAAGAGTATCCCTCAGAAAGAAGTAATATAATTTAATCGTTATTACCGAAGTTAATCAACTAATTCATAAGTACATATCCTTTAAATAGCAAGCTTTTACACTCCCTTTATTAAAAAGAGGCTCACGTTTAGTTGGCGAACTCGCATCGGATGGAATCATTCCATGACAAATCGTTTGCCGACCAGAATTACCTGCCAAGCACTTGCGACAAAAGGTAACAAGCTAATAGGTTCCATAAAAAAACTCAATTTTCAATGATTATAATCCTGGTGCGATTCCTCTGTCCAACAAACCGAATTTTCCGCGTCGCGTATTTCTCCTGGTTTTAGTAATAACTCTAAGAACTCATGGAAATATACTTTGGATGTAGGTTTAGACTATCAACCCACACAAAACTTTTTAATTGGTTTAGCCTATTTTTATTATGATTTTTCAAAAGGTGAATCTGAAAATGGTATTTTAATATTTTTTAATACGAAATTAAATAACAAGGTATGCAAATACATTAACGGTAGATGCCTGTCATTTATTTGCATAAAGTACTACAACATTATAAAAAAATATTCCAAGAATTTTTTTTAATTCAAAAAAAAAAAAATCCTTGGTTTTATATTTATCTGAAGCTGTAAGAAAACACTCCAATTAATACGTCATCAGCAAAAGATTTAACGAAGCTCTTTTTTGTGCATTGGGATAACCAAAATAAGCAAGAACCTCAATCGAGGTATAGCGTTTATTACATTTAGGACAATGTCTTCTCCGTAATATTTTTTTTCCCTCCTCAGTTTTACGTGAATTAATAACACGTGTTTTGGCATATTCACAACATGGATTTAAACACTTCATCGCAGATTTCCTTATATAAATTTTAATGAATAAAAAAATTTAATGATTTAATTATTTAATTATTTAATTATTTAATTATTTGTTATAAATTAATTTAATTTTTGAGTGTAACTTAAAAAATTTTCAGTATAAAAAATTACAAATCAGGCTTACTAACTCGTTATTTTATAATCGACGTATCGTTCCTGATTGCAAAATATAGCGTCTAAAATGCTTAGGTTCATCTTTTGGTAAACACCGTTGCATTTTCAATCTTTTATGCTTTATTTTTTTTCGTAATCGAAATCCCCTTACAAACGGAAAACAATTAATTAATAACGATAAAAATTTACGTACTTTAGAACATTTCGAACATTGGCTCATATTTTTCTCCTTAAATATAGAAAATTATAAAAAATAAATTTATAACGTGATCTTTTTTATTTATCTCTTTTACTAACTAAATGATCTTTATACTTATCCAAATACTTTATACTCCTTGGTTTAGGAATATATTCTGTAAAACCATTTAATGAATTTTGTTGTTCAATATGTCCTGTTAAATACACGGGTGCTGTAGTTAATTTTTTTAATGCAACATTATTTCGATAACGACGCTCAAATTCTTTTTGTAAAAAAATTAATTCGCGTTCTGGTTGTTGACATAAAAAAATCCATCCGCCCATATCTTGAATTACATCGTGAATCAATGCATCGATGAATAGTACACTTTCATAATGACCCACTTGACGAATGGCCGTTATGACTTCTGTCCAAGCAGCTAAACTTTTGCTTTCGATATCTCCTTCAATCGCTTTTATCCAATCTGCAGGGCTGGGAAAATTTTTTTTGGCATAAATTGGATTTTTTAAAAAGTCCCATAAAGTCTCTTCAAATACAGCGTAAGAATATTTTTTCAAACAATTCCAATAGGTATGTAATAACAAGGAAGAAAGCTTTCGATTATAAACTTCAGCCAAAACCATCAATCCTTGTGTAAATTTTTCCTGATCCTGAAGGGTCATATACATTTTTTTCCATTTACAGATAACAAATCATTTGACCCATCAGCGTGTTTGTCAGATTCTGAAGAAAGGGTTAGCCATTTTTTAGCTATTTGTAAGTTATGATCAAAAGTTATTGGAAATGCATGACGTGAAGAAGAAAACTTTAATTTTTGATGTTGCTCCTTTGTCAACCACGAATGAATATGCCTTAAAATATGTTTACGTTGTTTACGCTTATTGGGGTTTATCTCATTCCAACTGACCAGTTTGTGTAATTCTTGAAAAACATCAATTTCGCTATAAATACGCTGCCATTCTGCAAATTCTCCCTGTGTTACCTGATAAACAGCATTGTTTTCAAGCGGTATGGTTAATAAATACTCTGTCTTCGCTGCAACTGCTGGCTCAGTCGCTAAGTTAACCACGTACTCTTTAAGAAATTGAGGTTCTTTCCCTTCTTCCTGTTCCTGTTCCTGTTCCTGTTGTTGTTCTTGTTCCTGATTAGAACAAGGCTTAAAACATGCCTTTTTAATGTCCTTAATGCCAGATGGCCGCAAGGTTTCGCTAAAGGCTAATGCAAAAGCTTTACCTAAACCTTGAATGAATGCCTCTAATTTATAATATGCTTCATTTTTCAGTGCGCACTCAGGAATTTCGTCCCAATGTACTGCCCAGCTTCGAACGACATTCGGAGATTGTGGTTTATTATATTTAATCGCATTAGGGATAAAAATAACGCGTGCTTTTAAATCTGCTTTTACCAAGCCTTGCGCTATGACTTCTTTTAATGCACGCTGAAATCCTAACAATGACCATGCTAACTCTTCCGCCATCGCACCAGCACCCGCCCGATAAAGACCTGGAATTGAGGTGGTATGCGGATTACTTAACAGATAAAGAAATAAAGCCTGGCCACTGGGTTTAAGCGGTGTTAAGGAACGAAATTTTTTATCACACCAAATTCTGACATCTAACATTCGATAACGCATAATTTTCCTTATTTAATAAAACCAACTGAGAATTGATCGATATAGCATTAATTTGTGTTTTATTCAGGCAATTTTCTTGACCCTATTTTTTTTCAGCTAAAACTGAACTTAATTTCTTGGCTTTAGAAATGCTTATTATTCGTTGATCAACTTTTTCAATTAATTCGACATTAGCAAACAATTTTATTTTCTTGGCATTCTGATAAGTAAAATGACTACCAAAACCTAATCGATTAGCAATCAACTGTCGTAACGTCATACTTTTTTGCAATGTAACTTGTGCAGCTTTATTCATAAGTCGAGTTTTTTTAGAATCTTTTTCACTCGGGTGCAGTGAATTTTTAGCTAGGTCCGTGCGAAAGCCTTGTCGACTTCCTAAAAATTTTTCTAAAGCAATGCCTATATCAACCCGCTCACTGATCAGAAAATTTTTGATAAATAACTCACTAGAATAATGGCCATTGGCCAATTCCATCAAAGAAACACGCCATGCCGGTATGGTTTTTTTGTTATAATATTTATATAGATAAAAAGTTTTTTCTCCAAAAATCAATATGTTTCGTTCATCCACACAAATTGAGCGATGCTTATGCAGTGGAATTAATTTATCGTCCTGAGAAATTAACAAAGTATTTTTTTTCGCTGTGATGCGCTCTAAGGCGACATAGACCAGTTCACAAGGGGGTAAATCAAACTTTGGCAATTGTAAGGTTAAATGCTTTAAACGCTGTACAATATGAAACGGCACTAAATCTTTCCAATTAATTTCTCCACCGGTTAAATACTCTATTTGTAAAGCATATTCTAAAGGTATTTTGCTTACACCCTTAATCCAGGCATACACATGTTCACGATGAATACCTAATTTTTTTGCCATATGCTTGACTGAACCTAAACTATAAATGGCTTTATCTAACATTGCCTCTTGCATGAACTTACATCCTTATTTTTTGGTTCTACAAAAAGTCTAAACAATACAAATTAAATTTTTTTACTTTATCATTGCGTATCCTACTGCAAATAAAATGAATACTAAGTAACAACTAGGAACCGTTATGCAACCCCGTTTAATTCGCTTACGCGACGCACCAAAATATTTAGGCATGGATAGAAATCGATTTAATAATGAAGTCAGACCATTCTTAATTACATTAAAAATTGGCCAACAAGGAATTGCCTTTGATCGTTTGGATCTTGATCAATGGGCAGATGAATTTAAGAAACATAAAGGTCAACATGCACAACAAACAATGCACTGGCAAGGTCATGCAACTAAAATATTACTAAGAGGAAAAAAATTATCTAAATTTACAAAAAAAACAACTGATAAAGAATTTCAACAGTTAGTTGATCACCTTTCGATAAGAAAGTCATGTATTACACTTCCATAAATTTGCAAAACAAGCATTATTAATTACTTAAAATTTACAAACTACGATTAACTTATAGCGTAGACTAGCTACAAAATAGAATTAATCAACAGAGTTGGATTACAATAATCCAGTGGATCACTATACTCATGAAATTTTCCATCATGTCCAAAAATTTCTTATAATATGACTAATATTAGGCCCCCAACTTCACACTTTGCACTCTTCATCTCTCATCGATAATTTAACTTTAATACTTTATGTTGATTAGGATTTTATTTGAAAATTTATTAATTTATATTAACTCGTCATTTTATATTATCGCTTATATTTCGCTTACCAAGGAAGTTATCCTATGAATACCTTAAATAGAGCACACCCTTATTCAAGCTCAATTTTTAACCCAATAATGGCTCGATCCTATTCTACATCAGAGGATGACGTTATTGCCTCGGCACTAGTAAAAGAGAACATGAGTAATGTTCATACTAATTCATCATTAGTGCAAACCTATATCGCTACTTGCCTTACCCAAAGGAATATTAAACTTGATAAAATTAAATCAATAGAAAAAACACAATACGAGACACGTGAACATGCAAGGTATTGGTTAAATCATCTAGTTCCCAAGATTAACGCCACTTATACCGATGTATCTGGATTTTGTAATTTATCCAGTTCTTATTGGGAAGATTTAATTAAAATTGCCGCTGAAATACAAAGTTCAAATGATGCTAATGCAAAAAATTTTAAATTAGGTATTTCTGAGCTCAAAGAAAACATTCAAGATAAAGAAAACAAAACTCAACAACTGATTGAGAAATTCTCATCGTTTAGAACTGATTTAGAATCCGATAATCGTAATTTTCAAACGATTGTGGCTGATGCCAATAAAATTTATGCCGGTAGCGAAGGAGAAATTGCGACAACACGAAAAAATATTGATGCGATAACGACTGCTATCGATAAAGACATAGGTCTTATTGCTGGTGGAGCAGTTGCCATCGTAGGTGGCATCGTGATGATAGGTGTAGGCGCTGTCGGGTCAGTAGTGACGGGGGGAGCAGCAGTGAAATTAATTGTAGCGGGTGTAATTACCACAGTAACAGGAGTTGCTATGGTAACCGCTGCCTCTATCGATCTTCAAAATAAGCAACGCGACTATGGAAAAGCCTTACAAAAAATGAAGCAACTTGAAGATGAAATGGCTGCACTAGAGAATACTAAAAATCAATTTACGTCACTAAAAGATAATAATACCAATGCACATACTGCCGTCGAAAATATGCGTAGGGCATGGATTACTATTAATAATAATTTTCAAGAATTAGAAAGCTCAGTCAATATTATTAATCCTGAAAGACGCTTTATGCTAGTTAATAAATTAAAAGCAACTCAGAAAAATTTTGATGACTTAAAGCAACAAGCGGTCAATGCACAAAATAATGGCAGCTTAGAAGTTAAAGTTGATTCTGAATTAGCTCGTTCGCTTAGACTGGAAAAAACATTCTATTCTTTCCCTGCATTCAGTATATCAACCAAACGACTTACGAGTCCTCAATCTTGGATAATACCATTAACCGAACTTGCAGAATTAACTTATTAAAAACATCATTACTTCTACTATTCATAAGGATATAAAATGAACAATTTTATCTTAGAGCGTAATCAACAATCGATTAAGCCCATTACACAAAGCATCAAATCCCTAGCTCCTGCAGATTTTCCTATTGCATTGAATCAAGTTATGACAGGACAAAGTTTGGGCCAAACCAAGGCAATTACTTTATTACTTCAAAAAAATGTCGAACTAGAAAAATTACTAGACATAAAAATCCTGCAGACACAGATGCGTGATATCGCTAGACGTTATCTGGATGAGTATACTCCTAAAATTTTATCCCTATTTACCGAAACAACTGGTTTTTACAATTTTTTTTCTAGCTACTATCTCGATATCTATGAAATTTTTAATACGCTTAACGAAGCAAACGAAGGTGAAAAAGCAGGTTCAGCAGCTGACGTGGCTGAAGCGATTGAAGAGTTAATCAACTTTATAGCAGAAAAAAAGGATAAATCGAATGCGATCGTCACTGATTTTCAAAAATATCTTGATGATCAATTGAAATTCGCTGATACACTTAAAAATACTCAGAAAATAGCCGAGGAACTTTATATTGGCGAACAAACTGAAATAGCAGCGCTACAAACATTACTTAAAACACTAGCAAAAGAAATCAATGAAAACAATGCTCAGATTGCCAGCGGCGCATTGCATTCTACAAAAAACATTTTAAAAATATCAACTTCATTGATTACTGAATATATACCTGATAAAAAACCACAATCCAAATCCGATCTACCAAAATCAGACACTAAGCCAACTAAAGAAATACAAGCTGAACCTACTCCTATCATAACTAGTAATGTTCAAGTATTTTCTGATAACAAACCTGTACCTTCCCTGTATCAAGAAAAATTACATAATACACTTATTCAATACAGAGAATGTATTGAAAAACTAAAAAAATACAGTATTGAAACTGCGGTTTATATCGCATTGACACAGCAGTGGGATAGCTTTACTAAAAATATGAGGCTACTTGAAGGCAGCATAAAGTATCTTGCTGTGGCTTGGCAGGGATTAAGCGATAATTTTTCTCGACTAAAACAAAAATTTGTAAGCGAACTAGACATTAACGATATTGAATATATTAAGCAACAGTGGGCATTAACACGCGATGATTTACATACTCTATATGAGAAAGCTAGCGATTTTCAAAATTCAGCTCATTTAGAGGTAGTAAGTTCGAAAGATACTTATGACCAAAACTTATTAGGTATACCACGAGTAAAAAATGGACGTTTCATGCAAAAAATTATTGTCGAAAATTCAAAAGATAAATCTCTTGAAGAATAATTTATAGACTCTTTGTGCAGCTTTATATAAAAAAGGAACACTCATTATGTTTAATTTAGCCCGATCCTACAACGCTAGATCAGTCAATATTTCATACTTATCTATGGATTTATCAGCCGAGGTAATGACTCCGCTTATGCAATCCATTCGCGATTATGATTCCAATTTTAGAAAAAACTACCAAACATTAACCGATAAATTACCTGCCGTCTTAATAAGAGACTCTTTAGCTATTCAACAATTTACTGTAATAATAAGCTCGATTAATGACAAAGTCATTCATATCAAAAACCAATCCGCCATCATGCGAAATCAATTGAGCAGTATTCGTGATGATCTCGCGAAATCGATACGCAATGCAAAAACTAAGCTTGAAGAATTGGCTGTAGAAAAAGAAGGACTGAGTGGTCAAAAACAAATGATCGAAAAACAAATTAACGCCAAAAAATCAGAAATCGATAGTTATATGACGGCTTTCTGGATATTCAGTTGGATTATTGCGCTAATTTTAGAAAGCATCAAACCTTTTGATGCGGCACTGAATGAAATTAAAGTTAAATTATCAGCAAACCAACGAGAAATAGAAAATCTGGATACGGATGAAAAAAACACTCAGCAACTATTGAATCAATCTATTGATTTATTCAATTCCAATCAGCAACTGAGTACGCAATGCGATGCCATGCAAGGTAATATTAACAATATTCAAAATTCTTTAAAAAGAATCGATTTTGAATCGCATTTCTTAAAAGCTAAATTAATGACACTGGAAAAAGATTGGTCCGGATTAATGAACATCGTTAATACGCGTTGAAACTGTACTGGTATTTAGAGTATTCAATCAACTTCCTAAATTATTGAACGATCAAAACGCTTTACGGGTTTCTAACACACCAGCAACATAACCGGCGCAGTCAGGCATTTAAAAATAGCTAAATACCGTCCGCTCTACCGTCATGCTCGAATAGTTTTTTAGCCAAAGGGTCATGGCAAATTGCCTTAAGTTCATCGTATTTAAAAATTAAATTTTTTTACGCTGAATTTACATACATTAGTAAAACATATTTTATAATTATCATGAATTAATCAATATTAGACATTGAATGAGATTGTTAAGGAGTTTTTAGATATGCCCAGTAAGCGCCGCTCGCCTGGCCTCATTAAAAGAGGCGCTATATGGCATATTAATAAAAAAATTTATGGTCGACGAATTTGTGAAAGTACAAAGTCTTCATCTTTAGCAGAAGCAGAACGTTATTTAATACATCGACTCGAAGGAATACGCGAGGCAAGTATTTATGGAATAAGGCCAACACGTTACTTTCGGCAAGCTGCACTTAAATTTTTAAATGAAAATCAACATAAAGCCAGCTTGCATACGGACGCACGCTTACTCAAGCAGTTAGATCCATTTATCGGTCATTTGCCATTGACAGCGATTCATCATGGCAATCTAGAAAGTTACATACTGACACGTAGAATTGCAGGAGTAAAAAATCGAACCATAAATTACGGATTACAAGTGGTGCGTCGGATCTTGAATCTCGCCGCACAAGAGTGGGTAGACGAAAATGGTCTAAGTTGGCTGGCCGGCGCACCAAAAATTCGTTTGTTAACTGAGAAAAATAAGCGATTACCCTACCCTTTATCCAAAGACGAAGAACAACGTTTGTTGGAACATTTACCATTTCATTTAAAACAAATGGCTATATTTGCTATAAATACCGGTTGTCGTGATCAAGAAATTTGTCGCTTACAATGGCAATGGCGAGTTGAAGTCCCCGAACTTAATACTTACGTATTTATTATTCCTGCCCATTTAGTTAAAAATCGGCAAAATCGATTAGTTATTTTAAATCAATGCGCCAAGCAAGTGATTGAAGCGCAACGCGGAAGCCACCCCATATACGTTTTCACTTATCGGAATAAACCTTTATCACGTATGTTAAATTCTGCTTGGCTAAATGCACGAGCTAAAGCCCAATTGTCACAGTTGCGTGTGCATGATCTAAAACATACATTTGGTCGACGCTTACGTGCAGCGAATGTGAGTTACGAGGATAGACAAGATCTACTTGGACATAAAAGTCAACGTGTGACCACCGATTATTCTAATGCAGAACTTGCAAACCTCATTTCGGCAGTAGACTCAATTGTAACGCAAAACAGCAGTACCAATGTATTCACATTATTGAAACATTCGCATCTACAAAGAAGTTCCAATGTTAGATAACTTATTAACTTGAAGCATACGCCTACTGCTTAAATATTAGTACACGTTTAGTATAGCTAGCTTTGTCCATAGACCCGTTATTATGATTGATTGTCAATCGTTTGATAGCAATTATTAGAAATACTAACTTTTTGGTCCTGCACCTACTTATTTTTTGGGCATGCACTTACTTAACACTATAAATTCCAGTTTTTTGTGTTAGCGATTAATGATAAATTATATCTATCATAAATGGTAATAATTAAGAATTTATCTATTTAAATAGTAATGATGACATTTATGTTCATCCAAATAACAAAGAAACTTATAAATCGTGGAACACATACTTCCGAGTGAGTCGCTATGCTCACGAAAAATTTCGGCCGTCGTAACCCCAAAATTTGTTCGCATGACGCGACTATCATTAGGCCGCGACCGTCCTGCGTCCGACGCGCACTCATCCCTAACGGGATTCATGCCCGCGTCTCCCACAATGACTTTACGGCGCGATGCGTTTCCTGCTTTGCCCGTCAACGCGCGCCTACCGCGGGCTCCTCGACTCCGAACTTCGTTCTCTCCTTGTCTCGTCGCATGTAAAAATAGTTATCCATTATTAAAGGAAAATTATGAACGCAATTATATCTACTCTACTTACAACCGTCTTGGAACATTAAATACTGTACTCGCTTTGCTAGCTGTAGTTCCAGGCGCAGGTGCCGCGATTGCACCTGTCCAAGCTGCAATCACTTCTATTATGAGTGCATTAAGTATATTAAACGGATTACCCGCGGTAAGATAATTAATTAAACCTAGATAAAGAAAGCAAACAGCCTTTTTCAATATTACTAAAATTTATGGATATTAGTTAATTAAAAATTAGTCACTAAAGTAAATTTAATAGGATAAGAATATGTCCATCATTGTTATAATGGATTGTTATCAAATGTATTAAGTGTATTAACCACGGTATTATCGCTGGTGCAAGGCATAACTGGAGCTGAAGCGGCTGCTATCGCTATAAAAGATGCCATTATTTCTGTAACAGAGGCTATCGGTATTTTAAACGCAATACCTCCTATAACCATTCCATAAAAAAGCGTAGGTCTATTAAGCAATTATTCTCTGCTTAGTAGACCATTCTTTCGATATTTTTTTGCATGTCTGCGAGAGACTCCCTGCAACGTCGTCATACACATTGAGATAATTTGAATAATAAAAAAAAGGCTAAATTCAAACGGTTAGCCTAGCCAGTGGCTGACTGTTAATCATCCACTCAGCGATATAATTAATGGAAAGATTAGAGAAAAACAACCCTCAAATCCTTAGATTTGCAACAAAATATTGGCTGTAACCATCGTCTATTTTTAGTGCAATTGTCCTATCATTTGCTACATAAGCCTGATAGAATAGCCCACTTTTAGAGCTAAAGATGTTACTTGGCTCAACTATTTATAGCCAGGAACTTTTTAGTGAACTTTACAGAATTTAACTTAAACGACCAAATTTTATCCGGTATTCAAGCCGAAGGTTACGAAACCGCCACACCTATCCAAGCCAAAGCCATACCGGCTATCTTGCGAGGTCAAGATGTCGTTGGTTTAGCTCAGACCGGAACCGGTAAAACTGCCGCTTTTGCCTTACCACTTCTACAACATCTCATAAATGGACCTAAAGGTCGATTACGTGGCCTCGTCCTTGCCCCAACACGTGAATTAGCTGATCAAATTTGTATGGCTATCAATGACCTCGGTGCTGAAACCGATTTACGCTGTGCCACTATTTATGGTGGTAACGTCAAAAATTACGCTGAACAATATCGAACTCTACGCGGTGGCATCGACATTGTCGTCGCTTGCCCTGGTCGTTTACTCGACCTACTACAAGGGGGAAAAACAAAAAAAACAAACAAAAACAAGCATGGGCAAGTTAATCTTAACCACATTGAGATATTAGTCTTAGACGAAGCCGATCATATGTTTGATCTTGGATTCCGCGAGCCTATTTATGATATTTTAAAATACTTACCCAAGCAGCGCCAAAACTTGCTTTTTTCTGCCACAATGTCGTCCGATATCCGCTTATTAGCGGACAAAGTATTAAATAATCCTGTTTCGATAAAAATTGGAGAGTCCGCTCCGGCTAATACCGTCACGCAAACACTGTATCCGGTTCCTGAAGCACTGAAAACCGATTTGTTAGAAACCATTTTACTAAACAGTGCGGTAGAGTCGGCCATCATTTTTACTCGCACTAAACAGCGTGCCAAACGCTTGGCAGAACATCTTACGCATCTTGGTTACAAAGCGACTTCCTTTCAAGGTAATTTATCGCAAAGTAAACGAAAAATTGCGCTCGGTAAATTTCGACATGGAGAATTAAAATTCTTAGTGGCCACCGATATTGCCGCACGCGGAATTGATATCGATCATATCTCGCATGTCATTAACTTCGATATGCCAAATACCGCCATAGATTATACGCACCGTATTGGGCGTACCGGACGTGCCTCTAAATTAGGTGCTGCCTTTAGTTTGATTACTAACGGCGATAGACGCCAAATCCGTTCTATTGAACATCTACTTAAGAAACGTTTAGAAGAATGTATTATCCCTGAATTTGATTATAAAGCGAAAACCAAAGCACCCGCTGAACTGACCACAGCCGATCGACCCAGACAATTTTCCTATGCTCATCAAAATTCGGCGCATAGAAAACCAAAACCTCGCCCACATCAAAAAAGTTTTGCTGGTAACCGAAGAAAAAAAGCGACTGATTAATCAAATTTACTTACAGCAAATACTGTTTTTTTTAAAAATGCAAAAATAACGTATTTTTGAAATTTATTGTACAATAGCCGACGATTTCTGACGAACAGAATAAAACTTTTAGGGTGGTAATAGGCTATGAATTTTCTCGATGATTCGCAACGTGTTAAAACTGGACTTGCCGAAATGCTTAAAGGTGGCGTCATTATGGATGTCACTAATGTTGAACAAGCACTCATCGCCGAAGCTGCAGGCGCTTGTGCCGTCATGGCGCTAGAAAGGGTACCTGCTGACATTCGCAAAATGGGTGGCATCGCACGTATGGCCTCTCCTAGAATTATTCAAGAGATTATGCAAGCCGTCTCAATACCGGTGATGGCAAAAGTGCGTATTGGTCATTTTGTCGAAGCACAGCTATTACAATCATTATGTGTTGATTTTATCGACGAAAGCGAAGTGCTAAGCATCGCCGATGACGAATGCCATATCGACAAACATGCTTTTGAAGTACCTTTTGTTTGTGGATGTCGCAATCTAGGCGAAGCATTAAGACGGATTGCTGAAGGCGCCGCCATGATACGTACTAAAGGAGAAGCAGGTTCAGGAAACATTCTTGAAGCCGTGCGTCATATGCGTGCAATCACACGCGAAATTAAACAACTGACTATTTTAAAAAAAGAAGAACTATTCGCTCAAGCAAAAATTTTAAATGCCCCTTTAGAATTAATACTTTGGGTTGCTGAGGAAGGTAGATTACCGGTGCCACACTTTTCTGCGGGAGGTGTCGCGACGCCGGCCGATGCCGCTTTATTACGCCAACTGGGTGCAGAAAGCGTTTTTGTCGGTTCAGGAATTTTTAAATCTGCGGATCCTGAAAAACGTGCCTGTGCTATTGTACAAGCCACGACACATTTTGATAATCCGCAAATTTTGCTCAATGTTTCAAGTGATCTCGCAGAAGGGATGAGTGGCTTTAACCTGAAGTCAGAAGAAGAAATCAGCAACTTGGTTTTATAGACCTCTTTCAAAACCTAGTTATGGGCTTTAGTTCGAGGCAAGTGATTGGCGAGAACCGGAGTTTACTAAAGTAAATGAGGATCGCAGCCAATCGTTTAACAATGAAATCAAGTCTATAACGCAGGTTTGTAAAGAGGTCTAATTATGAATATCGGTGTTTTAGCATTACAAGGTGGTTATCAAACGCATATCGACTGTTTAAATAAGCTCGGTGTGTTTTGTTCGCTGATACGTGATCGCCGCGCATTGATTACCAGTGATGCGTTAATTATACCGGGTGGAGAAAGCTCGGTATTGATCAAGCTGCTTAAACAACAGCAGCTTTGGATAAGTCTTATAGATTATGACAAACCTATTTTGGGTATTTGCGCCGGAGCTATACTACTGGCTAAAACCGTATTATCGCCGACACAAGATAGCTTGGGTCGTATTAGCATTTGCGCGACTCGCAACGCCTACGGTAGGCAACTCGCATCGCAAGTAGTCAGCGGACAGTGTATTGTAAGAGATCTAGCAATGGAAATGGTTTTCATCCGCGCTCCTAAATTAACGCTCCTAGAAAACGCTGACATTAAAGTATTAGCAAAATATCAAGATCAAATAGTTGCCGTACAAGAAAATAATGTTATCGCCGCCAGTTTTCATCCGGAGCTGAGTCCAGATAATTATTTACATCGTTATTTTGTCCAGCAAGTAGCCTGCAGTACGGCAAAATCTTAAATTAAATAAAACGGTAGATTGCCGCGCGCTTAGGTGCGTGACAATCTATTTAATTATTCTGAATTTTCAGCATTCGCGACTAGATTTCCGGTAATAATACTTTCTTGAAGTTGCGCAGCAATATCTTTTAACCCGCCTGGCGAATGCGGTAACAAGATAGTCGTACTTTTACTATTAGCGCCAATTTCTTTCAGTGTATCAAAATATTGTGTAATCAATGCCAAATTCATGGTATCGGCCGCTGTCACACCAGGAATAGCTTTTTGAAATTCGCCTACCGATTGCTGCAAGCCACAGATAATAGCCTTACGTTGATTAGCAATCCCCTCGCCTTGTAAGCGTTTACTTTCTGCTTCGGCTTCGGCTTGTTTAACTTTCAAAATCTTTTCTGCTTCCCCTTTTGCTTGTGCAGCTACTTGTAAACGTTGTTGTTCATTGATTTCATTCATGGCATGTTTCACTTTCTCATCAGGATCAATATTGGTGACCAACGCTTTCACAATCTCATAACCAAATTCTTGCATGGTGCCGGTTAATTCATTTTTTACGGCATTCGCGATACTATCTTTCTTTTCGAAGACAGCATCTAAACTCATGCTCGGAACTTCAGCACGCACTAAATCCAAAACATAAGCGGTGATTTGTTCTCTGGCATTTTCTAGTTTGTAAAACGCATCATATACGCGGTCTTCTTTGATCCGGTATTGAACCGAAACCTGAATTTTGACGATCACATTGTCTTGAGTTTTGGTATCTAAGGTGACATCCAAGGGATAGATTCGCAGTGAAATGACACCGGCAATGCGTTCGATGAAGGGAATTTTGAAATTTAAACCGGCATGCGCGCAACGTGTATATTTACCAAAACGCTCAATAACATCAACCGATTGTTGATTAACCGTAAAAAAACTCTTAAATAGCAAAATTGCTATAGGTATAATTAAAATAAATAACAATGATAGCGACATAAGGGTATCTCTGATTAAAATTTAGACTATTTTAACACAGGTATTCATCCAGCGGCCATGTTAGAGCGCAGGGTATGAAAGTTCTGTTCTAACAACACCTGACAGGCATCATGAATATCTTCACAATCCGCTTTTTTCCGAAAAAAAGATTGTTGAAAAGCTTGTGATTTAGGAATAGATTCTTTACCTGTTTCTTCCGTAAAAATTAATTTCCATAACTTATTATTTTTATTATTCAAATGTAATTTAACTGAACAATCGTCGCCCTGTCTCATGACTTGCAATTGATTTTTTAATCCACGTATGTATTCTTGCACGATACCTACAGTCTTAGGGTCATCTTTTATTTCCGAAAGATCTTCCTGTAAAGACACTGACAGTTGTATTATTAACGCTATTTTGTCTGGCTTATCTTTTAAAAGTTCTTGAGCATCTTGAATTAAACCATCAATTTTTTTTTGAATTTTTGCTTTTTCTGAAAAAAACCAAAATCGCGAAGTTGAATTATTTTCTAATTTGGTTTGTAACTGAATAATTTTTACAATAGTTTCTTTTAACAGATAAATACGATTACCTTCAGGGTCGTTGTTACTGAGTCTGGCAGTACGACATTTTCTGTAATAATAATTATTATTTGCAACATCGATGAATGCATTCTCTTGCGGTAATTGAGCCACAGCAGGTTCGGGTACACCGCTACCTTTTACATAATAGTAAATAGCCTTGGTCACATCGATTATTAGAAAAATGCTCGCTATGCCAAGCATGGCCCAAAACCAAGGTCCGCTCACTAAACCTAGGCTCAACAAGCTTAAAATAAGTGTTATGGGCACTGCAACTATTAAGATCTCACGATGTTTCTTGAGGTTATTTTCGTATTGCTTTTTTAGCCAAACCTGATCGAGAGCACTATTAGCGTTTTTAAAATTAATAAAACTAAAACCTAAAGTAAAAAAACTAATTGCAAGTTTCGACAAACTATAAATAAGAAAAAAAATTTTGATGTTATGGTAAAGAGCTAGATTTATGAATGCTATGCCATGCGCCAGCGTCACAATCATGAAAGCCAGCATCAACAAGGAAATTAATACTTTAAAAACAGCATATAAAAATTTGGTTACTTCAACTAGATTTTTGTTACCTTGATCAGAAAAATAATCAATGATCGTTAAAAAAGCTCTAAAAAAATGTAGGAAATATAAAAAAATATATAAGCCTTCAAATGCACCTAAATAAGCGCCATGCAGAATAGCTTTAAGCCATTCATCAATTTTATTTTCCTTAAGCCAATTTTTGGTAATACTGCCGAAGCGTTTTAACACGAGCAGGATCAGCCGCCAAAGAGAAATGGAAGCGATAGATCGATATATTTCTTGTAACTGAAATAAGATAGCTCTGTTTAAGCGCCGCAATTTTTCTAAAGCTAAATAAACTTTAAGCTCGGCAATCTTAAATTCTAAAAGAAACCATTCGCTAAGCACAGTAATAGGCATAATCTACTCTATGACATGTTTCTTAATTACATACTTGAGAGTATGAAGCGGCTTATTATAGTTAAGTTTCCTTTTACTATCCTTAACACCACAACAAATAATTTTTTGATTTAATTAGCTCAAATAGGCCTCCAGGATGGATTGGATAGACTTATCTGCTCCTCTATGTTTCGCGACACCCGAAATGCCTGTGAGATCGCTTCGCAGGCACCCACCTTTTTCCAAAAAGATTGATAAAATGCTTTGGGTTTAACAATTTCTGCTTGTTGAACCCGTTTTTCTTGCTCGGCTAAACCAACTAAGTGACCTAAGATTTTTTGTAGTTCAAGATCTCCTAAAACCCCGGCTCTTTTATTTTCGAGCAAATCGCTGCTGGCAAGAATAAGTTCGATTAAATCTTGGAGATTATCCGTATTTAAGCTCCAAGCTAATTCACGCAGTAAATACTCTTCTTTGATCTCAAACTTTTCTTCGAGTGAAAAAAATCGACTTACTAAGCCTAATTTTGCAGTTTTTGCTCTTTTACTTCTTAATTGCAGTATTTTTAGCAAAGTTACTTTTAAAAGTAGTTTTTTATTGGCTTTAATGACATCGTTTAGCTGAGGGAATTTTTCTGAAACTTGTGTCTGTAAATAATAAGTGGGCGAAAATGTTTGATAATAGTCGCGACTGGTTTGATCAAAGCGTGCATTTAATTGTTCCTCATCAAGATTAGCCGGTTCAGGATCCGCTACATAAACACCATAAAAATAATAATAAATAGTTAATAAGACATCTTGGGTACTGAGCACTATCAACGCACCCACTACTGCTGAGACGCCTAAACTCGGCGCCGTAGCAATGACTAGCAAAACGACTAAATTTAGACCGAACAACAATAAAATTTTTTTTATGGTTGTAATCTTATCCCTTTTCGTCCATGCATTTTCGCTAGCTGTCCGCTTATTTTGAGCAATTCTATAGCTGAAATAAAATGCGCTTGCGAGTACGGCCACGCATATCAATACATCAACCAACAACAGCAACGGGTTAGTCCATATTAAAATGCTTGCACCCGCGTTAAATAGGCAGGTTAATAATACAAACAATAGGCCGCCACTGAGCAGGCTAACATGTTTAGTGATATTATCGCGATAGTATGCACGCCTCCATTGCTGTTCCAGGGAATTTTTATCGATTTTCAAGTAGGAAACCGTACTGATGAACAAAACTATTGAACTATGAATAAGCTTCAGAATACTGTATGCAAAAAACGAGCTTACTAATACCGCCGGTAAAGAAACAAGTCCACATCCAAGTAAAATTAAGGCAATAACAGCTATCGATACTTTAAATACCGCAAATAATAGCTTAAATGTATCACCTAAATTTTTATTTTTAGTTTTGTTAAAATAGCTATATATCCTCAACCCTGCTCTTGTCAGATGTAAGATATAGAGGCTAAACGTAAATGGAAGTGGAAGTTTAGTCAGGTATTTAGCGATAGTTTCGAGGCGCTTCAAGACGAACGACATGGCCCGCCAAAACTCAGTGGTAGTGATGTGTTTCTTTATGCTAGAAACAATCATGGGCATTAAGCTTATTTACCTCCTAAAAGGAAGGCCGGCATTATACTAAATTTTTTTAAAAATTACTTGTTAAATATTAAATTTTTTATTTATCTCATATTTTTTCATAAAAGCTTGTTAAACTAGCCAGAATCTTATTAAAATACCCACATGTCACTTATTTCTCCGACTCCTTTATTTGATAGTTTAAAATTTATCGATCCAAAAAATAATCTTAACCATTTTCCGGTGTTGACACATGATAAGCCTTATGCCGGCCAAGATTATTCTCAAGCCTTACAGTTTCTATATAGTTATCGCGGTAGCGAGGCTACATTTAATGCGTATCGACGTGAAATTGAACGTTTATTACAATGGAGCTGGTTTGTTTTAGGAAAATCGATTAAAGAACTGCGCCGCGACGACTTTGAATCCTTTATAGAATTCTGTCAGCAGCCTCCTAAACATTGGATCGGCGTTAAAACCGTAGCACGTTATTTCACACATCAGGGCCAGAGAACTCCGCACCCTGATTGGCGACCCTTTGTCGCTACCATTAATAAAATGGCCAGTCAGCAAGGCATCATGCCGGATATAAAAAAATATGCCTTATCCCAAAAAGCCTTACAAGCAATTTTTGCAGTATGCGGAAGTTTTTATAATTATCTGATTCAAGAAGACTATATTCATTTCAATCCAGTCGCACAGATTCGACAAAAAAGTAAATTCATACGACAACAAAAAAGCAATCATCAAGTACGTCGCTTAAGTGAATTACAATGGTCCTACGTGATAGAAACCGCAGAAATGCTCTTTGAACAAAAACCGGATCTGCATAATAGAACCTTATTTATTATGAAAGCTTTGTATGGCATGTATCTACGGATTTCTGAACTCGCCGCTAGCGCACGCTGGGAACCGCAAATGGGTCATTTTCAAAAAGATACCGATGGTAATTGGTGGTTTTTAACGGTCGGCAAGGGAAATAAAGAACGTTTAATTAGCGTCAGCGACGATATGTTAAATGCATTAAAACGTTACCGCGAAAATTTAGGGCTGATGAGTTTACCGAGCCGCGGCGAAACCACGCCTTTAATTAGTAAAGCCCGTGGTCAAGCTGCACTACATAGTACTCGGCAAATTCGCTGTATCGTCAAAACTTGTTTTGACGAGGCTTTTGCACGTATGGTTAAAGACGGTCTCAAAGACGAAGCAATAGAATTAAAAACCGCAACCGTACATTGGTTACGTCACACGGGAATTTCCGAAGATGTCAAACATCGTCCCCGTGAACATGTACGTGATGATGCGGGGCATAGCTCTAGTGCGATTACTGATCAATATATCGATGTCGAAATGCGTGCGCGTCATGCTTCCGCCAAGAAGAAAAAATTAGATCCCCTTGCGTAATCTCCTATTAAGTGTCATTGGGAACGCATAGCGAGGCGAGACAATCTATACAACCCAGCGATTAAGCCAACCAATCTCTAGCGGCCAAAAATTTTTCAGTTAATTTCGCTTCATTAGAGCCAGGCTCCGGCTGCCAATTATATTGCCAATTCGCTTGTGGCGGCAATGAGGTCAATATTGATTCTACACGCCCGCCACTTTGTAAACCAAATAAAGTCCCGCGATCATAAATCAGATTAAATTCTACATAGCGACTGCGTCGATATGCTTGAAATTGACGTTCACGCTCACCATAAGCAGTGTCTTTACGCAGTTTCAGTATCGGAAGATAGGCTAATAAAAAATGATCACCGACACTTTTAATAAACTCAAAACATTGCTTAAAATCCCATTGATTGAGATCATCAAAAAATAGTCCACCAATACCGCGTGCCTCTTGCCGATGCTTTAAATAAAAATAATCATCACAATTTTTTTTGTATTGCGGATAAAGTTCTAAACCAAAGGGATCACAGCTTTGTTTAGCGATAAGATGCCAATGGCGACAATCTTCTAAAAAAGGATAATAGGGTGTTAAATCAAAACCACCACCAAACCACCATTGTGCGGCTTGCTGATCAGTATCGGAAACCGCAATAAAACGCAAATTCATATGTACGGTGGGCACATAAGGATTGCGTGGATGTAAAACTAAAGAAATTCCGGTTGCTTGAAATGCAGCAGCTGTTAGATCAGGATGACGTTGGCTGGCACTAGGAGGTAAAGCAGCACCAAAGACATGCGAAAAATTAACTGCACCGCGTTCGATCACCGCCCCTTCACTCAAAACACAGGTTTTGCCGCCACCACCTTCGTTGCGTATCCAATCATCAATCAAAAATTTTCCTTGTTGTTCTTCATTTTCTAAACTCAAACAAATTTTAGTTTGCAATGCGAGCAAATAATCTTTGATTGTCGGAATAATTACGTCATAATTCATAATAAAGTTTTTTGCTTAAAATTAAATTATCAATAAAAACTTGGAGCACTACATGCCTTGGATTAAAGCATTGCATATTATCGCCATGGTCGCTTGGTTTGCAGGTTTATTTTATTTACCGCGCTTATTTGTTTACCATGCCGATGCCAAAGATAGGATCAGTATTGAACGCTTTAAGATCATGGAACATCGTCTTTACTATTATATTATGGTACCAGCGGCTTTATTAACCCTTTTATTTGGATTAATTTTGTTTAGCTATTCCGCCAACTATTATGCTGGAGCGACTTGGATGCAACTAAAATTAGCTTTAGTGGCTATATTAATCCTATTTCACCTCTATTGTGGAAAATGCTTACGCGATTTTAAGCTTGAAAATAATCAACACTCCAGCTTTTTTTATCGTTGGCTGAATGAGTTCCCCACCTTATTGCTCATTGCCATCGTCATCGTCGCAGAGGTACACCCTTTTAGTTTATAACTCTACCATCTCAAAATCTTCTTTCAGCGCACCACATTCAGGACAACGCCAGGTTAGTGGTACATCCTCCCAACGGGTTCCAGGTAGAATTCCATCTTCTTCCCAGCCTTTCTCCTCATCGTAAACGTAACCACAAAGTAAACACATGTATTTTCTAAAAACTTTTGCGTCTGCTGTCATTTTCCCACTCTTTATAAATTAACTCATTAAAATTTACTATTAGAATTACCCACTAAGAAATATAAAGAAATTATTTCTTTTTAGCAAAGTTTTTAAGCGGTTTTACCCCATAAGTTCCATTTTCAGCCAAATCCACAGCTTCTATTGCAGATCACGGCTATTCGCAGCGGTCTAGAAAAGAATGATAAGGGTCGTAATATTTTGTTAGAAAAACATTGCTCGCGCAAGGGCGGCTGCTAGTGTAATTTTTTATAACTTATTTTTCAATAGTAAATAGAGCGCGAACGAATTCCTGTGCCGAAAAAACTTGTAGATCATCAATACCTTCACCCAAACCGACAAAACGGATCGGCAACGCTAATTTTTTAGCGATGGCAAAAATCACTCCTCCTTTGGCAGTACCATCTAATTTAGTCAGCATCAAACTGGTTAAAGATATTGCCTCATCAAAAGCTTCAGCTTGCAATAAAGCATTTTGACCGGTGCCAGCATCCAGTATTAACATAATTTCGTGTGGTGCTGTTGCATCTAATTTACTAATGACTTTTTTAACTTTTTGTAATTCTTGCATTAAATTATGTTTGGTATGCAAACGTCCGGCGGTATCAGCAATTAACACATCTATATTTCTCGCTTGCGCCGCTTGAAAAGCATCATAAATAACTGAAGCGCTATCCGCACCCTGATGTTGAGCAACGATCGGGATATGATTGCGTTCTGCCCAAATCATTAATTGTTCAGTTGCTGCTGCACGAAACGTATCACCTGCGGCTAACATCACTTGCTTCCCTTGCTTCTGCAAGTAATGGGCTAGTTTGCCAATACTCGTCGTTTTACCAACACCATTAACTCCTACCACTAATATAACAGTAGGTTTATGTGCAGAATTAATCACTAATTCCTGTTCACAGGGTTGCAGTAATTCACCTAATTGGTGTTGCAATACATCCCATACCGCCTGACCATCTGCTAATTGATTACGAGCCAGCTTCAACGTTAAATGTTGAATAATTTCTTGTGTCACCGTGGGGCCGACATCCGCTGTTAACAGTAAATCTTCAAGTTCCTCAATTAATGCGGTATCAACCTTTTTTTTACCTAATACTAAATTAGCAAGATTTTCAGTGAGTTGCTGGCGCGTTTTCTGTAAACTATTTTTTATGCGATTAAAAAAACTATTTTTATTGCTCAATGAACCTTCTTGATTAGGAACATCGGGTTGAGGTTCTTTGCGTTTTAAAAATTTAAACATAGTCTATACTCACAGCAATTGGGGGTTTGACAAGTGCTGCGCGATCATACAACAATTTATGTGTTTACAACATAAAACATTTATTTATTTAAATTGTATTTTTTATGAAAAAAGGTGAAGTAAGGATCATTGGTGGACAATGGCGCGGCAGAAAACTGCATTTCCCAGCTATGCCGGATTTACGTCCGACACCGAATCGCATCCGAGAAACATTATTTAATTGGTTAACTCCCTATCTGGCCGATGCTTATTGTTTAGATTTGTTCGCAGGTAGCGGTGCTTTAGGGTTTGAAGCACTGTCACGTCACGCTAAATCAGTTTGCTTTATCGAACAATCGAAGCTATTAGTTTCCTATTTAAAAACTCAGCTAAAGCAGTTTAGCGTAGAAAACCGTGCCCAGGTTTATCAGGCTCAATTTCCTTTTGTCGCAACACAATTATTTAAATCAAAAAAACCTCTATTTAATATTGTCTTTTTGGATCCGCCTTTTCATCAAAATTTGCTAGGCTCGGCGTGCGCCTGGTTAATCAAAGAAGGTCTATTAGCCTCTGAAAGCATGATTTATATGGAAACCGCAGCCAGCATTGAACCACTTTTATTGCCCGAAAATTGGGAGATTCAGCACTGTAAAACAGCCGGCCAGGTGCAATATGCTTTAATTAAATCGAACCTATAAAAGCATGACTTGACTTTATATTACCATCTTGCTTCAATGCAGAGGTAGGTTACAGAATTTTATCTAAAACAAGATAAGCATGAAAAAAATAACAGTCGCGCTTTTTGTGAGTCTACTATCCGGGTGTGCTTCACAAAATTTACCTAACTCCATCACCCCTTCACTTAATGGCTCAGATGATGCCTCGGTTAAGCTAGCTGAAGCAGCACGTTCGGTGAGTCAATCATTAAATGAATTAAAAGAATTAGAAAAAGCTTCTAGTCCTCCGATCAGCAAACCATTGCCTTATCCTAGCTCTTCTGGATTAGAGAAAACTATTGCTTCGGTCGATTGGTCAGGTCCTGTAGAACCCCTATTACAACGTATCGCCAAGCTTGCCAACTACCATTTAGAAATCATTGGAAAACTTCCAGCGGTTCCTGTTTTAGTGACTATTTCCTCACAAAATACACCACTAAATTATATCATCCGTAACGCCAATCTTCAGGCAGGAAAAAAAGCCAATATTATTGTCTATCCCGGTATTAAGACTATAGAACTACGCTATGCTAAATATTAAACTTAAGTATTTCTACAATTTATTTCAAAATGCGAAGCGTAGTTACTCGCAGCAATTGAGTTTTCGTCAAGGCGCTAAGAAAATGAGCAACCGGAATGTAATCAAGATACATGAGGATTGTGAATTGAGCGGCAACACAGACAAAAATTCCAGTACAAAGAGTAGTTACTCGCAGCAATCGAGTTTTCGTCAAGGCGCTGTGAAAATAAGCAACCGGAATGTATTCAAGATACATGAGGATTTTGAATTGAGCGGCAACACAGACAAAAATTCCAGTACAAAGAGTAGTTACTCGCAGCAATGGAGTTTTTGTCTAGGCGCTATGAAAATGAGCAACCAGAATGTATGTAAGATACATGAGGATTGCGAATTGAGTGGCAACACAGACAAAAATTCCAGTGCAAAGAGTATACGTTTATTAGCTGGTTTAAGCCTATGTGCACTACTCAGCGCCTGCAGTACTACCCAACCTAATTATAAAACCGTTGGTAGTTTAGATAATTTAACGCAATTACAAGATTTACATGCCCAGGTCACAAAAGATAAGAAGCAGATGACTGCCTTGCGTTCACAGGCCTTACAAGATATTGCGATGAGTATAGGTGCCCAAGCGGGTTTAGCTTGGCGCTCTGAACATATTAATCAAGTATTAAGCAAAAATTCATCGCAATTAGATCGTATTTTTAATTTTAATTTAATTTTGCTCGACCACAATGTCATCCCTCCTGTACTCGTTCAAGGAAATAATTCACTTAAGCTCTCGGATGGTCAAACTTTACGTATCGACGATCGTACTTACCAAATTATTAGTCAAGCGCGTTTCACCACCGCACCACCTCAATGGCGTAATTATATATGGATGGATTACCAACGTCCCGAATTACCTTTACCTGCTTTTTTACCGAAAACACCCGAAGAACGTATAATCTGGAAAAAATATGCCTCATTGGGCTGGCAGGATGGTATTAATCAAGCCAATGCTATTTTTAGTGATAACTTAGCACGTTTAACACGTGATTACACCGGGATGGCTTTATATAGAAATTTACTATTGAAAGGTATGGTCAGTAAGCCTTTTGTTGCACATACCGATCTCGGCATCACCGGTGATAGTTCTGATTTACATATTAACGATCAAATATTGCGTATCACTTCATTACCAAAATTACAAATGAATCCGGGTCGATGGAAATCCATCGTGACACATGATGATGGCGATGATGACAGCACATCTACTTCCCGATGAACCGGTACGCTTCACTTCGACTTGTCTAGCTCGATTGCTCATCCACTGCCAAAAGCTGGGTGCGTCGGATATTACACTGCAGACAGGCGAACCCGTCTTTGCTGAAAGTTACGGTCGCTTGCACCGTATCACGCAACGTAAATTATCTAATACCGAAGTCGCCGAAATACTCAATCTTATCTATGGACCTAATGGGAGTGCACAAATTTTAAGTGGTGTAGATATCGATACGCATTATGAATTTCGGCCTAATCGTAACGAACGTTATCGATTCCGGGTCAATGCCACAGGTTGTTTAGTAGAAGGCCATGACGCGATACAAATAAGTTTTCGTACTATACCGAGTACGCCACCTAAAATGTCGGATTTAAAGTTAGAAAGTGAATTAATCAATGCTTTGGCACCGGCACAAGGCATTGTCTATGTTACTGGGGCGACTGGCTCCGGGAAAACCACCTTGTTAGCTGCTATCATTCGCGATCTCGCTGAAAAAGAAGACTCACATCGCAAAATTCTTACCTACGAAGCGCCAATAGAATTTGTCTATGACTCCATTGACATGCCCAGTGCCATCGTCAGTCAATCCGAGATACCTAGACATTTACCCAGTTTTGCAGCCGGTGTACGCAATGCCTTGCGCCGCAAACCTCGACTCATATTAGTTGGTGAATCGCGCGATCCAGAAACCATCGGTGCCTCAATCGAAGCGGCTTTAACCGGACATCCTGTGTATACGACATTACATAGTAATGGCGTGGCAGAAACCTTAAGACGTTTAGTCAATTCTTTCCCTGCTGAAGAAGCTAAAGCCAGAATGATAGATATTATTGAAACCATACGCGTGGTTATTTGGCAACAGTTGGTACCTAGTGCTGATGGTAAGCGCATTGCTTTACGTGAATTTTTAGTTTTTAATGAAAAATTAAGAGATATTTTATTAGATTCTAAACTGGAAAATATCAGTGCCAATACTCGACAGATGTTAAAAGAATATGGTCAACCGATGTCTGTGGATGCCAAACGCAAATTTGACGCCGGTCTCATTAATCAACGCGTATATAAACGCTTAATTCTCAGCACAGAATCCAACGAACACCATGAAGGACACTGAAAACAATTGGCGGCCTACGACTGGCTTATCGATGCTGCATTGTCGCGCCAAACTTTTCGCTGATATTCGTGAATTTTTTTCCGAACGCCAGGTTCTAGAAGTAGAAACTCCCTTGCTTTCACAAGCTACGGTGACGGATCCACATTTACATAGTTTCAAAACTGAATATTGTCTAGATAACACCGAACAATCACAAACACTTTACCTGCAAACTTCCCCAGAATTTGCTATGAAACGATTATTGGCAACCGGATCGGGACCCATCTATCAAATTTCTAAGGCATTTCGTAACCAAGGAGAATCGGGACGTTATCACAATCCTGAGTTTAGTCTATTAGAATGGTATCAACCTGACTATGATCATCATCAATTAATGGATGAAGTTGAAACTTTATTAAAAAAACTTTTAGTGTGTGAATCTGCACAACGTTTTAGTTATGCAGAAATTTTTCAACGTTATTTGAATATTGACCCGCATCAATTTTCTATTGAAGAATTAAACCAAACTACCATTTCGCTAGGTATTAATACTGAAAATTTAGGTTTAAATAAAATTGAAGATTATTTAAATTTCTTGATGTCTCATGTCATCGAACCACAATTACCTAAACAATTGGTGTTTATTTATGATTATCCTGTTACTTTAGCAGCGTTAGCCAAAATACGCAGCGATGTTACGCCGGTTGCAGAGCGGTTTGAAGTATATCTACAGGGTATTGAACTTGCAAATGGATTTCATGAATTGAATGATGCCAACGAACAATATTTACGCTTTCGTAATGATCTCAGTTTGCGTGCTAGGTCTGGCTACTCCCAAGTACCTATCGATAAATATTTATTAGCGGCTTTGTCGCACGGACTACCTGACTGTGCAGGCGTTGCCTTGGGACTTGACCGTCTACTCATGCTTATGTCAAAAACAAATAAACTATCAGATGTGATTAGCTTTCCCATCGACCGCTCATAAATTAAATTTATTTTTACTTTAATTGTTTTCCTTTTTTTTGTAAAAATAGGTATAATTAATTCTTACATAAATAAAATAAAAAATGACACTTTCAACTTTTACCTTTCATGTCCTAGAAATGGATCCTATATTATTTTTATCTTATGTGTTTTGGGCGGGTATCGGCGTTCTTTTAAGTTTACTACTCAATGCAAACCAACGAGCCATAAACAATAATAACATGCAAATGGCTTTTTGCTGGAAGTTTCTTTTTACAAGCAACTATAAAAGAATACTTATTTCATTCCTTTTAATTCTAGTCTCTATTAGGTTTAGTAAGCAACTCATTGGTCTCGAACAAAATGCATTCTCTTCTTTTGTTATTGGACTCTGCAGCGATCATCTAGGAAAAGTTCTACAACTTAAAATCTTAGTTATGCGTGATAAACAACTAAAACCCAACCAAAACGAATAAGCAGATAAAAGTATTTTCAAATCCTTACTTTTTCCAAGTAAGCTATTAGCAGATCATGATATCGAAGCCTATCATCCCATCCATTATAACCACCATTAATACGCCGAGTGATTTCCCTAAAATTTCCATCATCCGCTAAAGGATTTAGCTTAGTTTGTTTCCAATATTCACAGGCTATATGACAAGCTTCAATAGGATCCGCCGCGATATCAGGGCACTGTTCTAAATCTAAACCGATCAACTCACCATATTTTTTATAATTATAACGCCCTGTTAAATGAAATATTCCTCTACCTCGAAATTGATAACCATCACCTATTTGACTATTTCCTAATTTTTTACCAATAGAAGTTTCTGGTTCATATTTATTAAAATAACTTTCACGACCCAATTCATAAAACCACTTAAATCCACCCGTTTCATGGGCGGCTTGGGCAATAAAAGCAGCAATACGCTTTGCAGTAATTACTTCATAATCTGGGAAATAGCTGTTAAAACCTTTTACAAGCTTTTCTGATAAGCTTTTTTCTAATTTAGGAAACACATTAGCCACTAGCGCATCAAGAACAGCTTTTAACACTTCATTTGGAATGATCATAAATCTAGAATTTTTTATAATTATTATTATTGGAACTAATTTTAATTTATTTAATTAAATCATTCAACTTCATCACTTTGAATTATCTTGACACCGATAGTTTTCATTTCAGAAATAGCTAAGCGTCCATCTTCTGGATTAACATTCACCGCTCGACATCCATCTTCGATTAAATAAGTTTTAAAACCTAATTTACAGGCATCTAATACTGTATATTTAACGCAATAATCTGTTGCCACTCCCATAATGTACACTTCAGTTATCTGCAACTCTTTTAGAAACTCTGCTAAGCCTGTCTCTTTTCGATGATCATTTTCAAAAAAACCACTATAACTATCAATTTCTGGATCACTTCCTTTGCGGAATACTTTGATAATATGATCTAATTTAAGATTTTTTACAAACTCCGCACCTTTTGTATTTTGTACACAATGTACAGGCCATAATACTTGTGACAAACCCGCTTGTTGAATAAATTCTCCGGGAAATCGCCCTTTATGATTGTTAGCAAAACAGGTGTGATCTTCTGGATGCCAATCCTGTGTAGCAATAACATATTTAAAATGTTGTTGCACACGATTAGCCACAGGAATTACTTCGTCAGCATTATCCACTGCTAAGGAACCGCCAGGCATAAAGTCATTTTGTAAATCCACTAAGATCAAGGCTTTTTTCATAAAAGTAAGATTCCTGGAACAAAGAAAATTGTTATATTAATTTACTTGCAAATAGAACGACTGCTAAGTATCTTTTTATTTTAAACTCTTTTGCTAACTCAGGAAAGAGAAAAATAGATAACAAGATATCAATCTAAACTTTGTCCTTTTTTAATTTTGCTATAGTGTTACAGAAAAATTTTTACAAAAGATAATGATATTAAAGAAAAAAATAAGGTTCTAGGAAGAAAGAATTTTTTTCAAAAAAATAAATATTTTTTTATTTACTTAATGCTGTTTTGGCTTTTAAAATAAGTTTTAATTTTAAATTATACAGATTTTCTTCTAAGCCCACCGGGTAAGCATGGGGATTTAATAGTCGTCGAATACTTTCATGGAATTGTTGTAATTCTCCATGAGTTTTTTCTTGACTAGATTTTAGTAAAGGTCGTTTGTAAATTAATTTCCCTAGACGAAAAATCGGCGTTAATAAATCGCGATGCGGTGTGCCTGCGGGAATGATACGCCTTTTCGTGGGATCGATAGGATCAATAATAGTGATATTCTCTTCTGAAATTCCTAATCTTTCATCGTAAATTGCATCAGCCATCGCTGAACCATCCACTCTATCGGCATAATAACGGCGTACTGATAAAATTCCCGGAGTAGAAATTTTAATAGTTTGTTCTGATAATTTAAGCTTGTTTGCCCAGATCCCTTCTGCCGACTTAATTGCACTCAGTTTGTAAACACCTTCGAGTGCCGGCTGTTCATAGGCAGTAATGAGATGCGTACCTACACCCCAAACATTAATGCTAGCCCCTTGTTCTTTCAAACTGGTGATTACCAAAGGATTCAAATCGTTGCTGCCGACAATGACTGCATCATGGTAACCTGCGGCATCTAATAGTTTGCGCGCTTGTTGGCTTAAATAAGCAAGATCTCCAGAATCTAAGCGAATACCCGCTAATTTAAAGCCATTAGGTTTTAATTCCTCGCTTATTTTAATCGCATTTTTCACGCCCTCAAGTGTGTTATATGTATCCACTAAAAAAACACACCGATCCGGAAAGGTTTGCGCATACACACGAAAAGCTTCTAATTCATTAGCAAAACTGAGTACCCAACTATGTGCATGCGTTCCACGTACCGGAATATTTAATAATTTTCCGGCTAATACATTAGATGTCGCGGTACAACCTCCAATATAAGCGGCACGACTTGCCATTAACGCGCCATCAAAACCTTGTGCACGACGTAATCCAAATTCTAATACGGGCTCACCTCGTGTAGCTTGCAACAAACGCGCTGCGCTAGTAGCAATAAGACTTTGAAAGTTTATAATATTTAGTAAAATACTCTCTAATAACTGACATTGTAATAAGGGTCCCTTAACACGGATTAAAGGTTCTTGCGGAAAAACCACGGATCCTTCTTCAACGGCATCAATATCACAACTAAATTTTATTTGTTGTAAATACTCTAAAAAATCAGCATGAAATAATGCTTTGCCTTTTGTATCTGTTAATCCAGCTAAATAATCGATATCGTCTTTAGTAAATTGAAAATTTAGCAAGTAATCAATGAATGTGCCTAAACCTGCACAAATGGTGTATCTGCCATTAAACGGTGCTTGTCGAAAGCTATGATAAAAAACCGCTTCACGTTCATGGATACCGGCTTTCCAATAACCATAGGCCATCGTCAATTGGTAAAAATCAGTTAATAAAACCAAAGAAGATCTATATAGTTGTGCTAATGCATTTTGCATTGAAAAAAAACCCCAGCAAATAAGGAGAGTATAACGGTTTTTCTTTTAGTGATGGAGATTTCAAGACCAGATTTGCTGCTTTTTCTTGAATGGCTGCGCGCACGCTGGGTTAGCTTCAGCCATGCAAGGATCTTTCATCATTATTTGAAAAATTCGCATTTTTTGAGATATTATCAACCACCCGTTTGTTTTTCTCGAATTTCATCCAAAGTTTTACAATCGATACAAAGATTGGCAGTAGGACGTGCTTCTAAGCGGCGAATACCAATTTCAACGCCACAAGAATTACAGAAGCCATAATGACCTTCATCGAGTTGCTGTAAGGCATCCTCAATTTTTTTAATGAGTTTACGTTCGCGGTCGCGCGCACGTAATTCTAGATTAAATTCTTCTTCCTGAGTCGCACGATCGCTAATATCAGGTAAAGAAGTACCTTCATCTTGTAGATGATGCACGGTTCGACCCATATCTTCCAACAATACGCGTTTTCGCTGTAATAATAAACGGCGAAAATACGCTTGCTGGCTCGAACTCATATAGTCTTCCCCAGGACGTTCCTTATAAGGCGCTATATTTAAATCAATTTCTGAATTAACAGAAGTTAATTCTAGCCTTGTTTCTGGTAAAGAACGTTGTTTTTTAGATTCTTTTTTAAGTTTTTTATGTTCTGCCATTTTAGTTTCTATTGATGGTTGTTGTTTTACCGCAGGTAGCGCCTGGGAATCAGACTTTGCTTGCTGTTGTTTTTTTTTAGAAGGAGCTCGGATCACTTGTGCCTTCGCTACTTTTGTTGATTTTTTTTTAACTATAGGCTTTCTACTTCTGGTAACACGAGAGGACGTCGACGTTTTTTTTGAGGTTTTGCTTTTGCTAGGCTTTTTTTTTACCTGACTAACTGCTTTTTTTTTAGTCTTTCTGCGCACAGTCTTACGACGCGTCGCTGGTTTCTTACGGGTTACAGCTTTTCTACGACGTGGTTTACGTACAGCTTTTTTAACCGCAGTTTTTCTACGACGACGTGGTTTAGCAGCAACCCCCACTTTTTTCTTTCTACGAACTGTTTTTCTTTTACGTGCAGGTGTTGCAGCTGTAGAGCGTTTTTTACGTCGCTTTGGAGCAGCAGATTTTCTTTTTACTGGCATAAAAAGTTCTCCTCTTGAGAATTTAACATTTGCCGGAATTGGCACACACACATAAACCAAACACATCTATACCAAAAATAATTCGACATGGCAATTATTTCAAAGACCCAACCATGTCTCTTCTTTTTATTAATGATTTATAGATCATATTTTCAATTAATTCCATTTTCCACTACTAACTCGTTGATGACCAGCCAAATCTTTGTAATTTTTTATCTGATGGTAGCCATATTTTAAAAAAAATTCCTTAACAAAAGTCATCTGCTGATAGCCATGCTCTAAAAATAAAATACCGCCCTCTTGCAGATATTCACGTGATTGCTGAATAATAATTTCTAAATCATTTAAACCTTTTCTCCCTGAAATTAAAGCATTTTTCGGTTCGTAAGCCAAAGCACATTCCGTTTGCAAGTGTGGATCATCCGCTGCAAGATAAGGTGGATTACTAAGAATCGCATCAAACTTTTCTCCAGCTAATAATGCTTGGCACCAATCACCCTGACGTAGTTCTATCGTATGTAGGTGATAACGGCGGATGTTACGCTTGGCAACCTGTAAAGCACCAGAGGAATAATCGATTGCAACGAATTGCCATGCCGGTCTAGCCAAAGCTAATGCAACAGAAATTGCCGCCGAGCCTGTTCCCAAATCCACTATTTTTCGTTGTTCAGTGCTAAAGGTATCAAGTACCTGTTGTACTAATAATTCTGTTTCCGGCCGAGGGATGAGTACTTCTGGTGTCACTTCAAAAAACAATGACCAAAATTCCTGTTGACCCAGTAAATAAGCAATCGGTTCTCCCGATTGTCGACGCGCAATCAATTGTTGTATGTATTTTTGCTGGGACGTTGTCAGTAATCTATCCGGAAGTTGGATATGTAATTGCACACGAGTAAGTCCTAAAACATGAGCAAATAACAATTCTGCATCTAAGTACGCGCTGGGACTAGTTCGTTTTAATTCTTTGATCGCCCAACGCCAGAAGGAAATTAACAACATAATATCAGCCTATTAAAATGCGAAGAGTCGCTACTCATAGCAATGGGGTTTTAGTCAAGTGCCGTGAAAATGAAGCAACCGGAGTGTATTTTCTATACATGAGGATTGCGAATAAAGCGGCAACACAGACAAAAACTCCAGTACGAAGAGTATGGCTTAAAACTGTTGAGGATTTTGCTTACGTCGAATATAAGAGACAAAAAATAGGATAATTAATAAGGGTAATAAAACGGGTAACAAAATTGGAAATAAAATAATAGCGACGATAGTCCAAATAACGGCAATAGCACCGATTATTAGTGCTCCGGCCCAGGTTAAAATAAACAGCAGTAAAATACTCAAGGAAAAAAAGAAAACTGAAGCGACCAAAAATCCCCAGACACTAACACCAACCACTACAGCTCCAGTAAATAAAGCCAGCGCGATGTGACCGCCAATAATCAGCAATAATAAAATAAACAATGCTATAGCCATTGATCGAAACATTAACATTTCCTCCATTTATGGATAGATATACTCTTCGTACTAAACTTTTACGAGTTTCGTTAATAGATGAAACAAGCTTGTGCAGAATAAGGGATTATTGAATAGAAGACCTTAATGAACAGGGATGTTCATTAAGAGCTACAGGGACGTATTGATGCGTGTCTGATATTCAATAATCCCTTATTCTAGTAACTCAAAAATTTTTACCTCGATACTCCTGTTTTGTCTGCGTTGTTGCTATTCGCCCAAGGCCGCTAATTCATCCGCTTGATATTCACGCGTTAAGGATTGAATAACCGGTTCTAAATGCCCTTCCATGATATCAGATAATTGGTACAACGTTAGATTTATCCGGTGATCGGTTAAACGACCTTGTGGAAAATTATACGTGCGGATACGCTCAGACCGATCCCCGCTACCGACTAAATCTCGACGTGTTTCTGCTTCTTCACGTTGTTGTTTGGCTTTTTGCGCTGCTAATAATTTAGCTTGTAATAAAGACATCGCACGGGCACGATTTTTATGTTGCGAACGTTCATCTTGACATTCCACGACTAAGCCCGTGGGTAAATGCGTAATGCGGATGGCAGAATCGGTTTTTTGTACGTGTTGTCCACCAGCGCCTGAAGCACGAAAAGTATCAATTTTTAAATCCGCAGGATTGATGGTGACATCATCCACAGTTTCGATTTCAGGAAGTATCGCTACCGTACACGTCGAAGTATGAACGCGTCCTTGCGCTTCGGTTTCAGGAACGCGTTGCACACGATGCGCACCAGATTCAAATTTTAAATGCGCATAAACAGCAGTCCCCGCAATACGCGCAATAATTTCTTTATAACCACCTTGTTCACTAGGATTCATATGAATAATTTCCATTACCCAACCCTGATTTTCTGCATAACGCGAATACATTCGAAATAAATCGCCGGCAAAAATAGCGGCTTCATCGCCTCCGGCAGCTGCGCGAATTTCTAAAAAAACATTTCGTTGATCATTAGGATCTTGGGGTAATAATAAGCGCTCTAATTCTTTTTCTAATTCGACTTGTTTTTTTTGTGCGATATTAATTTCTTCGGTGGCAAGCTCACGTACTGCCGAATCCGTATCATGTAAACACTGTTCGGCTTGATTTAAGATATCTAAGTTAGTCCGATATTGCTGAAAACATTGTACGACAGGGCCTAACTGAACATATTCCTTAGATAAGTCACGGAAATGATTTTGATCCTTAATTACACCCATATCAGCCAATAAAGCAGTTAATTCTTCGTAACGTTCGACGATTAAGGTCAATCTATTGAATAAAGAGGTCTTCATACGACCACTTTATACCTAAAGCTAACCGCGAAGTCGAGTACTGAATAGTGCGTCATATAAAGCTTGGAAAATTGAATGTTAATGATTCATAAGCTATTCTAAAGAGGAGTAGACCGCTATAGCGGGCGCTATAAGGTTTTACACTAACTCACAGCAATTGAGTTTTTTGCAAATACCGTGAAAGAATTACGAATCAGCGGCAACGCATTAAAAATTCAAGTGCGAAGAGTATATATAACCTGAGGGGATAGTATGAAAAAATTATTACTAATGGCTTCAGCTATTTGCATGGGTTTATTAAGTAGCATCAACGTGGCTAATGCCCACCCAGGCCAAAGTGCTTGTGCATTTAATGCTCACTTAGTAAAAAAGGCTGGTTTTGTTTCTGGAGCATACTATGACTGCGCTACCATACGTCAGTTATTGTCCAGACTCAACGTCGCACCACGTGCTTGTACAAATATTGCATCATGTCAATATCGTTATGTTTGCAGCGAATATCATTATCTCGCTACCAATAAATTAATTCCTAACCGAGGCCCAACTATTTATTGGCATACTTCACAACCTTTTTAATAAAAAAGGAATGGGGCAAATTCAGGTATCCCTTCCCTAGTGAAGGGATATTTTTTTGTGCAAAATACTACGCACTTGAATTTTTACTGCGTTGCCACATTTTGCTGGTAAAGTCTATTTATCTATTTTTGGTTACGCTTCATGTCGACATCAGTTAATGCCTCTATAGCCATTTCGCCACAGCAAAAGAATCAAATTGATTGTTACGGTGCATGGACCTTACGTGGCATTCATAAAAAAAACTTAGATCACGCTTTTAAAAAACTGAATCGCAGCACAGAATCGTCATTCATTTTAAATGCTGAAGCTATCACGCGTATGGATAGTAGTGGTGCCTGGCAACTTTACCAATGGAAAAAACAACTCACTAAAAAAAAGGACGTGCAACTGACTGGTTTAAATCAAAAACACCACGCATTATTTGCAATGATAGAAGAAGCAGCCAAACAAATAAAACCGTTGCCTACAGTAAAAACTTATACCGGTTTGGCCTTGCTCGGCAAAAAAACTATCCAATCCTGGCAGGGATTCAAATCTTATTTAAGTTTTATTGGTAAAAACTTTATTAGCGCTTGGCATACTATCTGGCAGCCCAGCCAACTGCGTGGACGCGCCATCATGAGTATCATTGAAAATACCGGTTTAGATGCTTTAGGTATTATTGCTTTATTATCTTTTATGATAGGTATTGTCTTAACTTATCAAATGGGTTTTCAATTAAAAAATTTTGGCGCGACCCGATTTATTATCGATTTATTAGGTCTTGCCATATTACGTGAATTTGCTCCCTTATTGACGGCGATTATGGTAGCCGGTCGCAGTGGATCCGCTTTTACTGCCCAATTGGGAATGATGAAGATCAAGGAAGAAATCGATGCTTTAAACACCATGGGTGTTCTCCCGAATCAATTATTAATCTTACCTCGTATTTGGGGTTTATTGATTGCTTTACCTTTACTCACAGTTTGGGCTGATGTTTTTGGTCTACTCGGTGGCATGGCCATGACACATAACATGCTCAATATTAGTTACACTGAATTTTTACAACGTTTTCCGAAAGTCGTTTCACTTTCCTCACTCATTATCGGTGTCGGTAAAGCACCGGTATTTGCACTTATTATTGCCAGCACTGCTTGTTTTCAGGGTTTGCGTGTCAGTGGTAGTGCCGATAGTGTCGGCAGACAAACCACGCGTAGTGTGGTACAAGCTATCTTTTTTATTATTGTCGCCGACGCATTATTTTCGATTTTATTTAGTAACTTAAATATCTAACCATCACTGGATTATTTTACGTACGCTCATGTCATCGAATAAGCGCTATAATGCAATTATGCATGCTTCTGACCCCGTTATAAAAGTTAAAAATGTTAAACTACTCCTCGCGGGTCAATGGATCCATTGCGGCATTAATTTAGAAGTGCAACACGGCGAAATTATTGGCATAGTCGGAGGCAGCGGTTCAGGAAAATCGACATTGCTGCGCGAAATTTTAGCCTTACTGACCCCTACTTCTGGAGAGATTGAAGTTTTTGGTAAAAATTTAAGCAAGCTTTCTGCAGCCGAGTTACTTAAAATACAATGTCGTTGGGGCGTATTATTTCAACAATCGGCCCTCTTTACGTCGCTTAATGTCATTGAAAATATTTCCTTCCCCTTACAAGAACATACAAAATTGGACAAAACGACGATCAAAGAGCTAGCTTTAATTAAATTATTAGCGGTAGGTTTGCCGATAGACTCGGCCATAAAATATCCATCTGAACTGAGTGGCGGAATGTTGAAGCGAACGGCTTTAGCACGTGCTCTGATCATGGATCCCGAATTGTTGTTACTCGATGAACCCACCGCAGGTCTCGACCCACAAGGCGCAGAAGAATTTGATGCATTAGTCTTAAACTTACGCAACATTTTAGGATTAACCATTGTCATGATCACGCATGATCTGGATACCTTATGGCAAATTACCGATAAAGTTGCTTTTTTAAATGCAGGACGCGTTTTGGAGTTTGCACCCATGGTGCGTCTCACGCAATCCAAACAACCAGCTATAATGGCTTATTTTCAAGGACCACGTGGGCGTTTGACGCAACATCTTTACGAGGGAAACCATGGAATCTAAAGTCAATTATACCTTAGTCGGTGCTTTTGTTCTTATTTTGACCATCGCCCTCATTATTTTTATTACTTGGTTATCAGCGGGATTATCCACGAAACATTATAAAAACTTCTTAGTTATCATGCATGAATCCGTGGCCGGCTTAGGGGTTAATTCTTCCGTTAAATATAATGGTGTTAATGTGGGGACCATTAAGAAAATTTCTTTAAATGATCAGAATCCTGAGCAAGTACGCTTAATATTACAAATAGAAGAACATACGCCTATTACTGAAGGCACGACAGCCACCTTAAATAGTCAAGGTTTGACCGGGATCACTTACCTGGCATTGCAAGGCAGTGATTCTAATTTAAATCCTATTCCATTCGTTCACGGTGAAAAATACCCAATTATTAAAAGCACTCCTTCTTTGTTTTTACGTTTAGATACGACTTTACGTGATCTGAATAATAATATGAATCAGATTACACAAAATATTAATGGCGTATTAGGGGGTGAAAATCCGGTATTATTTAGAAAGATTTTAGATAATTTATCCATAACCAGTAATCACTTAGCGCAACAAAGTAAACGTCTCGATGCTATTTTAATTAATACCGCACGTTCAACACGTGCATTTCCATCGTTAATGAATACATTAACCCAACAAACGCTCCCGTCTACCAATCAAGTGTTAAATAACCTAAGTATCATGACAGATAATTTACTTGAATTGTCGGATAATCTAAGACAAAACCCCAGCCTATTAATCCGCGGACAGAAACCACCCCCCTTAGGACCAGGAGAAGAATAAAGTGCTTAACTTTTTAGGTCGTATGGGCTTTGGTAAAAATAATTGTGTCCATAAAGTAATAATAGCTTTGCCATGTTTACTGTTGTTATCAGCCTGTTCGATATTTGAGCCTATTAAAACTCCTCCGATGCACTACTTTACTTTAGCCATGCCTGATCCAGATTGGGATAGTTGCGCACAACAAGGGCGTAGCACAATATTGGTCAATCAACCTCGTGCCAATGCAATTTATAACAGTCCGCGCATGATATACATCCCCGCTTGCTATCAAATCCAATATTTTGCACAAAATCGCTGGGCAGACATGCCCACACAAATGTTACAGTCTTTATTAATCAACTCTTTACAACATACCGGCTATTTTCAAGCAATTATTAATACCCCCTCCACTACTTATTATGATTGGGTGCTGAATACACAATTACTTAGCTTTCAACAAGAATTTATAAGCATTCCCAGTCGTTTCCGCATTGCGATGCGTGCGCAACTCATCGATGCCCGATCTAGACATGTCATTGCCACACAAGATTTTGTTGTGGTACAAACCGCAGCACATGATGATCCTTACGGTGGAGCACTGGCTGCAAACCTCGCAGTACAAAAAATACTCAATGAAATTAATTGTTTTTGCTTAAGAAATTTAAGCTGAAAATCTAGGCTTTAAGTTTTTCATCCACGACTATTTTTGTTTCAATCCAATTTAAGCTTTGTTAGGAAATAACATAATGATATTTAAATGATCATTTTTTTGTTTCGCATCTTCAAACCAACTATAATTTTTTTTATCGTTGCAGTTTTTTTTCAAACCATTTACTTTTTTTCGCAATGAATAATGACGATTGGCTTTCTTGATTCTTTTTCGTATCGATAGCATAGTGATATTTAACCTCGATTAATATTAAATGAGTAATAAATTTTTAATGGAAAAAAAAATAGATGTGCAGTATAAATAGTTTATATTAAGCTTATATTAAATAAAAATTAAATTGCGTGGTTAAATTATTAAAAATTAAGTTTGTTTACACTGCGAGTCTGCCGACTTACTTTGGTGTAAAAAAATTGCCTTTCATTAAATAAGGATAATAACGATTGCGTATTCCGTAATCGCTTTAAAGATAGGCATAAATAGTCTCGTGACAAATTATACTTTTTCCCTTGTTTAGCGCCCTGCTATTTGTTCAGGTGTCCAAGATAACTGTAATTTTTTAAATACATAACTTCTTAATCTCCTGTTTTTTCTTTTCTATGGCTTTTTTATCTTTGGGTTTTGTTTGTAAAAAGCTGTACCTAGATTGTGTGCTCAATGCATTAGAAGAATTTTTATTAAATTCTGTTTTGTTTTGTGACTTTGGTGGAACTTTAAGCAATTCCTCAAGTTGTTTTTGGCGTCCTGGCTTTGGTTCTGGCTGATAGAGAATCCTTTTTTTTGTCTCGGAGGTTAATTCTTGAGGTAATTTGTCGAACGGCTTTTTCAAGCTCTTTAACAATCTCGATATGCCCGTTTTGGTTAGCAATACAAAGCGGAATCACATCATTTGCTGATAAATTAACATCGCTGCCTGCTGTTATAAGTTCTTTAACAAGCTCAACATGACCGTGCTGTGCAGCAGCGTTAAGCCAGGAATCACCTATTTTATTTTGAAACTTGGCCTTCTCTAAAGTTACTTCATGCAACGATTTCCATTTTTTATCAGCAAATAACTGCGCCATCTCAGAATGAGATAAATTCGGGCAGCACACATTGTGCTTATAATAATTTTTTCCTCAGAATCTGATAAGGAAATGATTTCTCCTGCTTCTACAAGGGGGACGTGCAAAAAAATACCTTTTGCTAAGCCAGATTGATATTTGGTAACTATACTAGCATCTATCACCCAACTTTTATCATCAGCATCATAACCTAACATAAAGCTGTGTATTCGATTACTTAAAATCAAAGTACTACGACTGTGCTTTTGCTCATTCATAAATTGTTCCCAACTATTCAGTAATATTTGCATTTCCTCAACGCTATAAATGCCGCTAAAATTGCCTACCTGGGAGAATCCGCCTCGTTCTTCTGCTGATTGGCTTTGTATAAGTTCTGCAATGTTATTGAAGATTTCAAAGGTAAATATCTGTTTGATTTAACAAACTCTTATGCAATTCGACCTGAATGTTAGTTACATTATCTATTTTGACTAGACTGTAAATACCATAGGCTAGCTATGGGAAGTGGATGAGTAATCGGATTGTCCCTTTTTGTATGGAGTGCGGTAAGTGCATTTTTCTTTAAAATCAACTAAATCTTCAATTAATCTAAGCTTATCTACAACATAGGCGTTTTTCTTCTAGAAGTTTGCCATATAATAAAGCAATATCCGATTCAGATAATTTCACCCTCCGGGTAGTGGTCTTTCTTTCTTTCCCTAAACAAATTAACAATAACTTTGTCCGAACTTTTCTCTTGAATGTTCTCCACGATTATTTTAATAAATGATTTCTACGATCCTAATCATCTTTTTTAATAATTTTCATTATAAAATTAGCCTTTAGAGTTTGTTTTTAATATTATTAGATGCCAATAATGTTAGAGTTGTTACATGCTAAATTAGTTAAATTAATTTAATAATAAATAATAGAAAAAATTTTCTAATAATTAGATATTACTCACTCATCCATTTTTAAAATGAAATATTTAAAAAATAAAAACTTAATGCCCCAATTTTTTCCACTATTATTAGTTTGTTACGAAATAATCAATTATTTGGCCAACGATATGTATTTGCCGGCTTTGCCGAGTATGATTCACGATCTCGGGATCAATACCCGTTTAGCGCAACAAACCGTAACTGCTTGGTTTTTTGGTGCAAGCTCGTTACACTTATTATTAGGTCCGGTCTCGGATCGATTTGGTAGAAAACCCGTCCTACTTATCGGCGGCGTATTGTTTACTACCGCCACTTGGATTTGTGCAATCACATCGAATATTCATATTTTATTGCTAGCGCGCTTTATTCAAGGCGCGGTGGTGTCTACTTTAAGCACGGCGGGTTATGCCAGTATTCACGAGACCTATGATCGCAAACAAGCCATCCAAATATTGGCACTGATGACCAGTGTGGTGGTGTTAGCACCTGCTGTTGGCCCTTTAATTGGTGGAATTTTTTTACAATGGTTAAACTGGCGTTGGATATTTGTATTTTTAGCAGTGAGTGCCAGCATCATTTGGCTAGGCTTATGTTTTATCATGTCAGAAACGCATTCCAGTACACAAAGATACATGTTTCGATGGTCACATGTATTAATAAATTATCAACAGATACTGAAAAATAAAGCATTCATGCTTAATCTATGTATTATTAGTTTTAATGTATTAGCTAAAGTTGCGTGGATAGTAGGCGGACCGTTTTTAATCATCAACCAATTTAAATTAAATACCTTATATTTTGGTCTAATCCAAATTTTGGTCTTTGGCAGTCAGATTCTCGGGGCACAAATCGTCAAACGTGTTATCCATCACATCGAAATAAATCGTTTAATCAACCAAGGCTTAAGCATTTCCCTATTTGCTAGCGTATTGGCAGTTGGTTTGTGTTTTAATTTTCCCGATAAACTCATAGGACTTGTCATTTGCTTAATGATTTTTTGTTTCGGTACTGCACTTTCCAGTCCTTTACAACGACTTTGTATAGAAGCGAGTCCTGAACCCATGGGTGCGCGCATGGCCATTTATGCGACTTCAATTAGTTTATTTTGTAGTTTGGCCAGTTTTTTATTTAGTTTTACCTACACCGGCAGCTTACTCTGGTTTGCTAGCTTACTGTTTATACTTGCCAGTCTCGCCAACCTCGTGCGCTGGTTTAGCTTGAAATACTTTTTTAACGTTTAGGGGCCATTCACATCAATTTACCTACCTAATTACTAAGCTTTCTTACCTAAGCGAAGTATAGTTTAGACTTTAAACAATACGATGCAATGTCCTTACATTCCGAAGACGAGGTTTTTATGCCGATAGTCACTGATCAAGGAATAAGTACCACAAAGCTTTGTGAGAACAGCAAAAAATACTTAAGTCGTGTATTAGCAGATAGAATTTTAGTTGGCGCAAGCATAAAGGACCCTAACTTTCTAAGTTGGGAAGAACTTTTAGGCAGAGCAAAAGAGAAATTAGGAGTACATTTAATTACGCGCTTAGTTTGGCAACTACGAAAAAACGCCGAATATGCTGGTCCCGATAATAAAGAAAGCTTTAAACAACATATTGTAAATAAATTAATTACACTCGAGTGTCAACATCTCGAACAAATTCTAGAATACAAAAAACAGCACGCAGTATTACGCCACAAAAAACGTGCTTTGTTTTCCTTACTCTTAGGGATCGTTCTACCCATTATATCCTTTCTCGCTCTACCTGTTATTGGGGTAACGGGTATTTTGCTCGGCGTACTAAGCGCACTAATAGAAACTGGATTGTTAGCCTATACAGTGTCAGCTTTTGTCGGCAAAAAACTCATTGATCCGGAGTGGATTGCAGAATGCTCGCATAAAAAAAATCAATTTCTGCAAAAAATGGATAAAGAGAAAACTCAAGCTAAATATACAAAGATAATAAAGACGATCAATAAAAGAACTACTTCTGAAAAATATAAGCGGCTCTCAGAATTTTTGGGTAAAGAGCGTTTATCAACAATCATAGAAGTAGCTGATGATGAAAATAAAATAAAAAGTCAACAAATTCCTACGGTTAAAACAGTAGCAGAGCATGAAATGCAAATGAGTAATTTAAAAATACTCTCAACAGCAGATGCAACTACACAAACACCATCCGATGATAAAAGTATTAGTAAAGCTTCTATAATCTATAATGTTTCTTTTTTTATATCCCCAAAAGCATCATTTGATCCTGAACAACAACATGTTATCCACCCGCTATGCATAAAAAGCTAAATCTTTTATTTTAAAAAATATTTAATTAAAGCTGTTTAACAGCACCGTCAATAGCTCTTGTTGATTCAGTTGTGCGGCTTTACTGATGGCAACGCTCGGTTGATGTATCAGTTTATTGGTTAAACGGTACGCTAACTGTTGGATAACCTCTTCTTGTGCATGACCTTTTTTTAACAAAGCTAAGGCTTTTTTGACTTCTACATCCCTAAATTGTTCCGCTTGTTGACGATAGGAACAAATAACTGGCGCAGCGGCTGTAATTTGCAACTGCTGCAGATAATGTTGAACTTTCTCTTCTATCAGGCTTTCAGCTTTTACAGCTGCAGCTTTTCGACCTTGTTGATTTGTCTGGATTAATCGATGCAGATCCTCAAGTGTGTAAAGATATACATCTTCCAATTCATTAACACTGGATTCAATATCCCTAGGCATGCCCAAATCGGCGATAAACAAGGGTCGACGTTTACGTTCTTTAAAAGCCTGTTCCAACATCCACTTTTTAACCAGTGGCACATCACAACTTGTGGCTGCGATAATAATATCTGCCTTAGCTAAAAAATAAGGAATAGCGTTTAAACAAATTGCCTGACCGTCGATCACTTTTCCTAGTTTTTCTGCTAACTGCGGAGTACGATTAGCAATCCAAAAATGACGCACGCCTTGAGAAAACAAATGCTTAGCAACTAAAGAAATCGTCTCACCCGCTCCCACCAACAAAACCTGAGTATCCGCTAAATGAGCAAAGATTTGTTTTGCGCAAGTCACTACCGCGAATGCCAGAGAGACCGGATGCGCAGTAATATCCGTCGCACTACGTACTTGTTTGCTCACAGAAAAAACATATTGAAACAAGCGATTAAAATGTGCACCCGCAATCCCTAAGGAATGGGCAAAAGAATAAGCATTTTTTATTTGGCCAAAGATTTGTGGCTCACCTAAGATTTTAGAGTTTAAGCCGCTCGCTAAACGCAATAAATGACGTAAAGCATGTTCTTGTTGATACACATACCAATGTGACCTAAGACTATCTTGAGGAAGTTTTTTATGTCGATATAACCAGTTCATGGTAGTTTGTGCATCACCATTGATACAGTAAAACTCAGTCCGATGACAGGTCGATAAAATCACCGCTTCTTCAGTTTGTGTGTCCTGCAACATAGCGCGCAAAGAACTTGCCAAATAATCCTTACCAAAACTAAGTTTTTCCCGGATGGCGAGATCGGCTGTTGCATGATTAATTCCACAGGCAAGCAAATTCATAAAATTTTAGATTGCACTCCCTACCAAACTCGCCCATTCTCGTTGATAACGAATATCGATTATTTTAAATCCTGCTGCGCTATAAATTTGTCGCACAGCATCGATTTGTTCATTTAAAATCCCTGCTAATACACAATAGCCATCGGTTTTAATTAAGGATCTAAAATAAGTCGCTAAATCAATTAAGGGCTGAGCCAAGATATTAGCCAACAAAATATCGACTGGTTCTTGCAACTCTAAGTCCGTTGGCAAAACAATCGTTAATTTTTCTGTAGGTATATCATTTTGTTCGGCATTCATTCGGGTTGCAGCGAGTGCTTGCGGATCGTGATCGATAGCAATCACGTGTTTTGCACCACACTTCTCCGCTGCTATGCCCAAAATACCCGAACCACAACCATAATCAATCACGGTTTTTTCTTGGAGGAGGTGGGCATCTAACCATTCTAAACATAAAGCAGTACTGGGATGCGTACCCGTACCGAACGCTAAACCAGGATCTAAACGTATATTCACCGCAGTTTTTACCGGCGGTTCATAAACACTAGGATAAACCCATAGTTTTTTCCCAAAACGCATCGGTTTAAAATCTTGCAACCACACGCGTTCCCAAGCTTGGTCTTCGACTATTTCGCTTTGATTCGCCAAAATAATTTTTTCATCAAATGTTCGGCTTAACGCATCCATCACTGTTGACAGTACAGTAGACTCTGCAAATATCGCGCTTATTTTAACCTGTTCCCAGAGAGGTGTGCTATCCGGCAAAGGCTCATAGAGACTTTGTTCATCCAATCCCTGCCAAGTCACTGATAAAGCTTCAGCGTCTTCTAAAAAATTACTCAGCACCTCTGTATGCTCACGCAGTGTATTTAAGTGCAATTGCAAGTAACGCATAGAATTACAACGCTAAACGTTGTTCAAGATAATGGATATTGGTCCCACCTTTAATAAAATTGGCATCACGCACTAAAGCTTGATGCATAGCAATATTTGTCTGTATGCCTTCGATAACAATTTCATCTAAGGCATTGCGTAATCTGGCTAATGCAATTTCACGTGTTTCGCCATAAGCAATTAATTTACCTATCAATGAATCATAATAAGGCGGGACACAATATCCAGTATAAATAGGTGTATCCATACGGATCCCTGGACCGCCTGGAGCATGGTATAAGCTAATCGTTCCAGGAGATGGCATAAATGTTTTTGGATCTTCGGCATTGATACGGCATTCGATCGCATGACCACGGATTGCTATTTGTTTTTGTTTATAATTTAATTTTTCACCCGAAGCGATATGCAATTGTTCGACCACTAAATCAACACCGGTAACCATTTCAGTAATTGGATGTTCGACTTGGATACGTGTATTCATTTCGATAAAATAGAAATTATCATTTTCATACAGAAATTCAAACGTCCCTGCACCCCGATACTTCATATCGCGACAAGCTTTTACGCAGAGCTCACCCATATGTTGGCGTTGTTTCTCGGTAATTCCAACGGCAGGTGCTTCTTCAATGACTTTTTGATGGCGGCGCTGCATAGAACAGTCACGTTCACCTAAATGAATAGCATGACCTTGACCATCGCCTAATACCTGAATCTCGATATGTCTAGGGTTGGTTAAAAATTTTTCCAGATAGACACTCGCGTTTTTAAAATTAGCTTGTGCTTCGGATCGCGTTATTGCAATCGCATTTAAAAGTGCTGCTTCACTATGCACCACACGTATTCCGCGCCCACCACCACCACCCGCTGCTTTTATCAAAACCGGATAACCAATTTTTTGCGCAATTTTTAGATTTTTTTTATCATCATTGTCTAATTCACCTTCAGAACCAGGCACGCAAGGAATTTTAGCTTTACGCATCGCAGTGATCGCCGATACTTTATCGCCCATCATGCGTATTGTCTCAGGTTCAGGTCCAATAAAAACAAAACCACTTTGTTGTACACGCTCAGCGAAATCCGCATTTTCAGAGAGAAAACCATAGCCTGGATGGATACCCATTGCATCAGTAATTTCAGCTGCACTAATAATAGCGGGAATATTTAAATAGCTGGCGCTAGCAGGCGGAGGACCGATACAAACGGTTTCATCGGCTAATTTCACATGCTTTAAATTATCATCGGCCGTTGAATGTAGCGCGACGGTTTGTATGCCTAATTCTTTACAGGCACGTAAAATACGTAAAGCAATTTCGCCACGATTTGCAATAACGACTTTATTTAGCATTATTTTTACCTACTCAGTTTTTAGCATACCCGCCGTTTCAACAACAAAATAAAGCAAATTAGTCAGTTTCTATTCAATAATAAATAAAGGATCATTATATTGAACCGGCGTACCATTATCTACCAATCTCGCCTTAATTACGCCTGATCTGTCTGCTTCGATGTGGTTCATCATTTTCATGGCTTCAATTATGCACAAAATTTCACCTTTTTTTACCTTTTGACCTAAACTTACATATGGGGGTGCATCGGGATTAGGTGCCAAATAAACGGTGCCTACCATTGGCGAGCGCACTCTATGACCGCTTACTTCAGGTTCTAAAGAGTCTGATGCAGGTGGCATAATCCCACTCGAAGGACTAGGCTGTAAGGATGTTATCTGAGCAGGTGAAGATGATTGTCGCTTTATGCGTATCGATTGATCTCCTTCAGAAAATTCAATTTCAGTCAAACCATGCTCATTTAGGAGTTTAATAAGCTGATTAATTTTTTCCGAATCCATAAAAAACGGCCTCTTTTTCAAACAACAATATGCGGCTTATTGGAGCATATCCAAGCTGACTTTGCTAGTCTTTCTATACTCTTTGCGTTTGAATTTTTTGTCTGTGAGTATACACATAAGTTTGTTAAGCTTAATCTTCTGCATTTTATTGGCTTTTTTAATAATCGCTAGCATAGAGATGGCATTATGCAAAACTTAGGTTTAAAAAATCCGAATGATGCTCACCGGTTGAGCTTGGCTGAAATTAGCTGTACTCAACTGCTGGGTGTTGGCCCAAAAATCAGCAGTTATCTAAGCAAATGTGGCATACTTAACTTGCAAGACCTACTGCTACATTTACCTTTGCGTTATGAAAATAGAACACAACTCACTCCCATCAAAGATGTCCGTTGCGATAGCAATGTACTGATTACGGGTGTAATTCATCGTGATCCGCACGCGATTAAAAGTAGAAAGGGATATTCTTGTAAACTCAGCGACGAAACTGGCAGTATCAACCTACGATTTTTTCATTTAAAGCTTAAACAATTTCAACAATTTAAAAAAGGACTACGTTTACTTTGCTTTGGTGAAGTACGTACCAAAAAAAATAGTTTTTTTGAATTAGAAATGATACATCCCGATTATGAATTTATACGTAATCAGAATCAGCTTCTATTGCCGACCTATCTAACGGGTGTTTATCCGAGCACGCCCGGTATGTCGCAACGCTTATGGCATAAACTTATTGTTCAAGTATTTCATTTATTATTCAAAAATTTTGAAACTAAGTTAATTCACAAACAACAACATTATTTCCCTGAATATTTACCCGAAGATTTATTAAAACGAATAAAATTCCCTTCTTTATTAGAAGCCTTATATTATATCCATCGCCCACCTGCCGACGCACCCTTAGAAGAATTAGCCACTGGAAAACATATTACACAGCAACGCTTAGCATTAGAGGAGTTACTTGCCCATTCGCTCAGCGTGCAACAAATGAAAAAAAAACGTGCTACTGAAACAGCGCCACATTTAAAAACAGATGCTGCTTTAATTAAACGTTTTCTGACTGCCTTACCCTTTCAATTAACGCAGGCACAAAAACGCGTTATCAAAGAAATTAATCGAGATATGCAAGCGACCATCCCTATGCAACGTTTATTGCAAGGCGATGTCGGTTCAGGTAAAACGGTAGTCGCCGCTTTTGCTGCATTACTTGCTATTGCTAATCATTACCAAGTCGCCTTAATGGCTCCAACTGAGTTATTAAGTGAACAACATTATCAACATTTTCATCGCTGGTTAACCCCTTTAGGCTTTCATGTTGTTTGTTTAAATGCAGGCTTACAAGGAAAAGCTAAAAAACAAACACTGGCTGAAATAAAAACCGGTAAAGCGCATATTGCTATCGGCACTCACGCTCTTTTTCAAGAAGGGGTGCATTTTGCAAACTTAGGTTTCATCATTGTTGATGAACAACATCGGTTTGGTGTGCAACAACGTTTAGCCTTATGGAAAAAAGGTCAACAAGAAAATTTACAAGCTCATCAACTATTCATGACTGCCACACCGATTCCCCGAACCTTGGCCATGACGAGCTTTACCGACTTAGATATTTCTTTTCTAGATGAATTACCACCCGGTCGCCTACCGGTACAAACCATTGTTCTTTCGGATCATCGCCGTTCGGACGTAATAGAAAGGGTACGCGCCACGTGTACACAACAAAAACAGGTTTATTGGGTATGTCCGCTCATTGAAGAATCGGATTTACAGCATTATCAAGCCGCTGAAACAACTTTTAAAATCTTAAAAGCCGATTTAACGGGCCTACGCTTAGGATTGATACACGGAAGACTGCCAAGCGCTGAAAAAGAACGTATTATGCGTGATTTTAAAAATGGTGAAATTGATTTATTAGTAGCAACTTCGGTTATCGAAGTCGGTGTCGATGTCAGTAGTGCTAATTTAATTGTGATAGAAAATGCTGAACGCTTAGGTTTAGCACAACTTCACCAATTACGTGGCCGTGTAGGCCGTAGTGATAGCAAAAGTTTTTGTATTTTGCTCTACCAAACTTTATCACCTTTAGCCAAAGAACGCTTAAGTATTATGCGCAGCAGTAACGATGGTTTTATGATTGCGCAACGCGATTTAGAATTACGCGGTCCTGGTGAAATATGGGGGCTGCGTCAAACTGGCTGGCAACAATTACGCATCGCCGATCTTAAACGCGATCATGATTTAATTCCGCATGTCCTTAATCTTAGCACAACGCTGCACAGCGAATATCCTTTTTTGATCGAGCCTATCATTCAACGTTGGGCACAAAACAATGATGGCAGCTATAGCAAGGTTTAGACTGATTTCCTTAAGTTCTTATGAAATTACAAAAAACCCGGCTATCAAGATTAGTCGCTCTGTTATTAGTTGCATTATAAGACGGTGGTGGAAAAAAATGTGGCGAATGCTCTAAAGAAGTCCGTACAGGAGTATTTATCGGAGATATTTTGACAGGCATTGAGAAATTCTTACCATTCTGCATAGCTTGTTGATAAGTAGGCAGCTCTGAATACCATGCAGGCGCGTTAGGCCGCGTATTATCCATTACCTCGCGATAAGAGGGTGGCGGTGCTAAACAAAAACGATGTAATGCATTTTCTAACTCCAGCAACTGCCCCCTATTATTCTGCCGAAAACAAAATGAGAAGATTCCAAACCCAAATTTCACAACACCTACCAATGAATTGATAATTCCATAGGCGGCAACAGCCACAATCGGAACAATAAGTAATGATATCCAGCTTACATAAAGGGGGAAAAGGCCGATTAGCAATGGCATTAGTATAAATCCCGCTATAGCCGCCGCAACTACGGCTAAACCGAAAAAGATTTGTTTAATCGCTTGTTTTAGATCGGACTTTATTTCACTATTTTTATCATTTTTTTCAGCATATTGCAGATAAACTTTCAATTTTGTGGCCGTTTCAGAAGTTGCATTACCACGTTGCATCTCGCTTAAAACAGCACAGACTAATCCAGTATCAGAACTTTTGGGTAAGATAGATATTTCTCTACATGCACCAAAATGGCTGAAGACATTACCATCCAGCACTAAGATTTCCGAGTAATGCTCACAGAAAGGAATAATATGCAAACCTCGCAAACCATTTAAAGTCAACGCATCGATTTTTTTTATCCGATATTTTTTCATGTTTTTCTCCTTGAAAAATCACTGTTTTGCCAAACTCCTGTTAAATAGAATAACATCTTTCCGATCTGAATTGAGAATGATCACCATGAACATTAACATTATCATTATCATAGCCTTCGTTACTCACAGGAACATAAAAAAAACTGGGACCATTTGCAGGAGCTACCGATATTGTAGACCCATTGTCTCTCATCGCATCTTCTAATAATACATCCTCATAAGTAGGAAGTAGGGAAAACAAAGATGAGGATTCTGGATAATACGCGCCTGCTTGTGGCATAGAAGAAAAAAATAATTTAAGAAAATTTATTTTCTCCAGGAGTTTACTTTCTAATTCATGTAAAGCTCGCTCTTTTTTACTAAATGACCATATTGAAAACAACCAAAAACTTAAACTGTAAAAATCTGCAATTAAACTACTATAAATTAATGTTTTACTTGCCGGAAAAAATAATAAACAAGCATGTAAAATTATAGAAACTCCGGTCATCATGCCGGGTGTTATCGCATAATAAGTCCGATTATTTTGTATTTGTTTAAGTAAAAGCCAATATTCTTTGAACATTGTTCCTAACTGCATCAATTCATCTGGTTGGATATAATCTTTTTCTAATTCTTGAAATAATTGCTCAATAAGCTGCTGCGAAGTGGATGATCCCGAAAAATAAACCAAGAAGTGATAAGGCCGAAATGGCTGAACGGTCACCTCAACATAGGCTTCTAGCTCAGTAGAGTGAATTATAAATTCTGGTAGACCCCTTAAAAAAGAGGCAAATTCTAATTTAATACGATAATTATTTTCATTGTTTAGCATTTTTTTTCCTAACTAGCAGTTATCTAAAAAAATAATTTTATTATTTGCTTGCTATTAGAATGTGTATCGTCGGTGCGTTGTACTATAAATAGCTTCAATGCTATTGCTTTCCAATGAGGAAGATGAAGACGATGGAATATAAAATTTTACGGTACTTCCAATATTTTTATAAGAAGAAGTAGGTGTATTACAAGGTGTGAGTGGCTCAATAGCGAGGGTTTCGTACTTGCCGTGTAAATCTGGATAGGTAGCGGCTTTAGTTTTGATGTGAGGTATTGCGGAATTGATTTTATTGTTTAGCATTTTCGTCCCTGTAAATTTTTACATCGTCTTATTTTATACTTAAATAAGAACTAATACACTTTTTTTATATAAATTTTATTTAAAAAATTTATATATTTATTGACTTGATGTTAAATAAGTTAAGCCGACGGCGAATAGCTTAACTACTCACCGCCAGTTTTAGATTAACTGGTTTTTTTCTTAGGCATATACAAATCAGTGATAGTTCCTTCAAAGATTTCACTGGCTAGCATCACCGTTTCGGAAAACGTCGGATGTGGATGGATCGTTAAAGCAATATCTTCAGCTTCACAACCCATTTCAATTGCCAATGCAATTTCAGCAATCAGCTCTCCGGCATTGGGACCTACTATGCCCGCACCCAAAATACGTTGAGTTTTCGGATCAAATAATAATTTAGTTAAACCTTCATCACGTCCTTGACCTAAGGAACGACCACTGGCTAACCAAGGAAAAACAGCTTTTTGGTAAGGGATCTTGTTTTTTTCATCGGCATTTGCAATTGTTTCCGTTAAACCAACCCAGGCAATTTCCGGATCTGTATAAGCTACGGAAGGAATACAACGTGGTTCAAAAAAGTGTTTCTTACCCGCTATTACTTCAGCGGCAACCCGCCCTTCAGCAACCGCTTTATGCGCCAGCATAGGATTACCAACGACGTCACCGATAGCAAAGATATGTGGAATATTAGTTCTCAATTGTTTATCTACTGGAATAAATCCTTGTTCAGTAACGGTGATACCTAAGGCTTCAGCACCAATGAGTTTTCCATTCGGTTTACGACCAACAGCCGATAAAATTCGATCAAATCGTTGTGGTTTAGAACTTTCAGTTCCGGCAAAGGTCACCCATAATCCCTCTTTTTTAGCTTCAACTTTAGTCACTTTAGTTTTTAATAAAAATTTATAATGTTTTTGTAAACGCTTATATAAAGGCATGACAATATCTTTATCAGCACCATTAATGATCATATCACCGGCTTCTACTACGGTAATATCACTGCCCAATCCATGATAAACGCTAGCCATTTCCATACCGATAATGCCGCCACCTAACACCAAAAGATCACCTTTAACTTCCTTTAGTTCGAGCGCGCCGGTTGAATCAATAATCCGGGGATCATCGGGTAAAAAAGGTAAGCTTATCGGTTGTGAACCCACTGCAATGATGGCTTGCTCAAATACAATTTTTTGTTTTCCAACCGTTAATTCATTTTTTCCGGTAAATTTTCCATCGCCAAAAACACATTCAACTTTTCGTTGCTTGGCTAATAGAGATAAACCTCCAGTTAATTTTTTTACTACGCTGTCTTTCCAAGTGCGTAATTGTTTAATGTCAATTTTAGGTTCGCCAAAACTTACTCCAAATTCCGCCATGGCACTGGCTTCTTCAATGACTTTTGCAGCGTGTAATAATGCCTTAGAGGGAATACATCCAACATTCAAACACACACCGCCTAGGGTAGATTCTCTTTCCACTAATATGACTTTTTTTCCTAAATCAGCGGCACGAAACGCCGCGCTGTAACCCCCTGGGCCACTACCTAACACAAGTACTTCGGTTTTTTTAATTTCTAATTCCGCCATAGTTTCCTCTAGAATAATTATAAAAATAAATGGGCAGTCGAGCCTATAGTAGCCAACGGCGTATATCTGAGAGACATGCGCTTAAATGCATAATAAAACGCGCTCCTTCCGCACCATCAATGACACGATGATCATACGATAGAGATAAAGGTAACATTAATCGTGGCACGAACTCTCCATCCTGATAGAACGGTTTAAACTGTGCTTTAGACATACCTAAAATAGCCACATCCGGTACATTGACTATAGGTGTAAATGCCGTACCACCGATACCACCTAAACTTGAAATAGTAAATGAACTGCCTTGCAAATCCACATTTGTTAATTGTTTTTCGCGCGCTTTAAGACTCACCGTACCTAATTCCTGGGCTAATTCTAAAAGACTTTTTTTATCCACATCCCTAATCACCGGTACTACTAAACCTTCCGGTGTATCGACAGCAATACCAATATGATAATATTTTTTTAAGATTAATTCCTCACCATCCGCCGATAAAGAAGCGTTAAAAGAAGGAAATGCTTTTAAACTGGCGACTACCGCTTTCATAATAAAAACTAACGGCGTTAATTTAATATTTTGTTTGGCTGCAAACCCTGTTTGCGCTTTGCGAAAAACTTCCAATTCAGTGATATCTGCCTCATTAAACTGTGTTACATGCGGGACTAACAACCAATTACGATGTAAATATTGTGCAGTTAATTTTTTAATACGTGATAAAACCAGCTTTTCTGTTTTACCGAATTGATTAAAATCAATCTCTGGCGCGCTAGGTAACACCATCTGACTACTAGAACCTTGACTTAAATGTGCTTTAACAAATTTCTGTAAGTCTTCTTTGATGATACGACCTTTTTGTCCGGTACCGGAAATTTTATTTAGATCGATACCAAACTCTCGCGCTAAACGTCGGACACCAGGACCTGCATGAATATCACCTTTGTCCTCTTCTTCTATATATTCTATTTCTTGCTCAAGTCCAGCGGATCGAGATACAATTTCTTCCTCTTTTTTTAAATTTTTACTGTCTATTTCTGGCGCAACCGCGGGTGGAGCTGTATCTGAAATCGATCGTTTTTTCCTCACCGCTTTTTCAGTCGATGCATTGGATTCTTCTGTTTCAATAATTGCAATCAAATCACCTTTTGAAACTTTATCCCCTTTCTTGACTTTTAATTCTCTTAATTTTCCGGCTAAAGGTGATGGAATATCCATCGATGCTTTATCACTTTCTAGCGTAATCAATGCATCTTCCACAGCAATATCTTGGCCTATTTTAACGGGTATTTCGATAATTGCCGCGGCAGCAACATTACCTAAATCTGGAACGACTATTTCTTTTAAACTAGACAAACGTTTTCTCCTCAATACTCTTCACACTTGAATTTTTGTCTCTGTTGCCGCTCAAGCTAAGGTTGTTACATAACCCTATTTTTAAATACACGGCACTTGACAAAAAATCAATTGCTACGAGTTACTATTTTTTGCACCTGAATTTTTTAACTAGGTTGCTGCTCATTTAAATGGTAAATGGATTTGGCTTTTTAGGATCAATTGCATACTTTTTAAAGGCTCGGTCGATTTCAGTCGTACTCACTAAACCTTCTGCCATCAAGGCATGTAAACTGGCTAGAACAATATAATAACGATTCACTTCAAAAAATTGTCGCAACTGCTCACGCGTATCACTACGTCCATAACCATCTGTTCCTAATACCGTATAAGGTGCTTTAATAAATCCACGAATTTGATCGGCATTTAAACGGATATAATCGCTTGCGGCAATCACAGGTCCTAATCGATTTTGTAAACATTGTGTCACATAGCTCTGTTGTTCGACATCATTAGGATGTAATAAATTATGTCGCTCAACACTTAATGCTTGTTTACGTAATTCTGAAAAACTCGTTACACTCCAAATATCAGCGCTCACGCCAAAATCTGTTTTTAATAACTCAGCAGCCGCAATCACTTCATTTAATATCGTACCAGAACCTAATAATTGTACGTGTTGTTTACTTGGTTTAGTTTCGGATAATAAATACATGCCTTTAATTATGCCTTCCTTATTAGCTTCGCTTAACGCAGGATGGATATAGTTTTCATTCATCAAAGTTAGATAATAAAATACATTTTCCTGATCTTGCATCATACGGCGCAAACCGTCTTGAATAATGACGGCGAGTTCATAACCAAAACAAGGATCATAAGCAACACAGTTAGGCACTACTGAAAAAAACAACAGATTATGCCCATCTTGATGCTGTAAACCTTCACCAGCTAAAGTTGTTCTGCCTGCTGTTGCACCTAAAATAAATCCACGTGCTTGCATATCACCCGCAGCCCAAACAAAATCACCAACTCGTTGATAACCAAACATCGAATAATAAATATAAAAAGGAATCATGCTCAAATTATTCGTACTATAAGAAGTGGCCGCTGCCATCCAGGAGCAAAATGCGCCGCCTTCATTAATTCCTTCTTCTAACAATTGGCCTTTTTTATCTTCGCGGTAATACATTAATTGACCCGCATCGACGGGATCATAAAGTTGACCTACCGGAGAATAAATCCCAATCTGACGAAATAAACCTTCCATACCAAACGTGCGTGATTCATCAGGTACTATGGGTACGATACGAGAACCTAAGTTTTTATCTTTTAACAGATGACGCAAAATTTCCACAAATATCATCGTTGTAGAGATTTCTCGTCCATTTGAACCAAGTAATATATTCTCAAAATTACTTAATGGTGGTGCCGCTAAACTTTCGTCAGCATGCGTTCGACGCGCGGGTAAATACCCCCCCAACTTTTTACGCTGTTGTTTTAAATACTTATTTTCTGGACTATTTTCACTCGGACGATAAAAACTTAAATTTTCAACCTCAGCATCACTCATTGAGAGATTAAAACGATCTCGGAACGCAAGTAACTGTTCTTGTGTCATCTTTTTCTGTTGATGCGTGATATTTTGACCTTCACCCGCCGTGCCCATACCATAACCTTTAATGGTTTTAGCTAAGATAACCGTAGGTTGACCTTGATGTTCGACTGCTGCTTTATAAGCGGCATAAACTTTTTTAATATCATGTCCACCGCGCTTTAGTAGCCAAAGTTGTTCATCGCTCATATCCGCAACCATGGCTTTTAATTCGGGATATTTTGCAAAAAAATGTTCGCGTATGTAAGCACCATCTTTAGCACGAAAATTTTGATATTCCCCATCAATGGTTTCCATCATTAATTGAGGTAACAAACCTTGTTTATCTTTTTTAAATAAAGGATCCCACGCACTACCCCATAAAACTTTATTGACATTCCACCCTGCGCCGCGAAATACACCTTCTAGTTCTTGAATTATCTTGCCATTCCCACGTACCGGTCCATCCAGTCGTTGTAAATTGCAATTAATAACAAAAATGAGATTATCCAATTTTTCCCGCGCCGCAATACAAAGTGCACCGAGCGATTCGGGTTCATCCATTTCTCCATCACCACAAAACATCCAGACTTTTCTATCTTTGTTATCCAATAAGCCACGATTTTGTAAATATTTCAAAAAACGTGCTTGGTAAATTGCCTGCATTGGCCCTAAACCCATTGAAACTGTAGGAAATTGCCAAAATTCTGGCATCAGCCATGGATGGGGATAAGAGGAAAGACCTTCTCCGCCGATTTCTTGACGAAAATGTGCTAATTGTTCTTTTGTTAAGCGTCCCTCTAAAAATGCGCGTGCATAGATACCTGGGGAGGAATGACCTTGGATGTATAATAAATCGCCGCCGTGTTCAGAATTAGCCGCATGAAAAAAATGATTGAAACCCACTTCATACAAAGTTGCCGCCGAGGCATAGGTTGCTATATGGCCACCTAGTTCAGAAGAAACCTTGCCCGCCTGTAATACCATCATCACAGCATTCCAACGAATTAATGCCGCAATACGTTTTTCTAGTTTTTCATCGCCAGGAAAAGGTGGTTCCAACTCGACAGGAATCGTATTTACATAAGGTGTGTGTAAGCAAGCGCTTAGGTCCAGACCCCGTTGACGCGCCTTATTGATAAGCTGTTGGACAAGAAATTGTGCCCTATCTGGGCCTTCAAATTTTAAAACAGATAAAAGTGCATCTATCCATTCTTTGGTTTCAAGAGGATCCTTATCTAAGTAAGGAGTTTGCTGTGTCATATCAGGCTTACCTTTAGAAAAATATTCTTTGATTATTTTTTTTACAAACTGCTTAGTGACCTAACTATAACAGCACACCCAGCGTGACAGCGAATACGATAATTAAAAAGAGGATTAAATCACGGTCTATGAGTCTTAGGGCAGAATCATAGTTTTCATTAGTAAATTCAGTCGTTTCGTCTAGTCCTAATGCAATACGACCACTTTTTTCAATGAGCTCTCGATTAAATGAAACATCTCTTAGCAAGTAATCTAAACAAAAATGACTGGTTTGTACAAAATTCCCCGCTAAAGCAAACAATATTGAAAATAAACGCACCGGTAACCAATCCAACAACGCTCGAACTTGTTGAGCAGACTTTCCTAAAGCAGGATAACTAGGATGAATGTGGGCAGAACGTTCAACTAAACGATAGACTAATGCTGCAATTGGACCTAATAAAGCCATCCAAAAAATCACTGCAAATAAGGATTCATTCGCCTGCCAAAATATCGGTTGATGTATTTGCTTGGTATCAAAAATATTGATAGGACCCAAGCAGTAAAAAAGCACCCCTGCACCGATTAAAAAAGCTAATAAACCTTGGATAAAAGTAGCACTTAAAAAATAAATAATCGCCACCGGGATAACGATCGGTAAGACGACGAACAATAAAGGAATAAAATATTGCTGTGACCAACTATTATTTTTAGTAAGCTCATTAATTTTACTAACATATTGTTCAAACCAATTAAACCGTGCTAAAAAGTTCCCTCTATGTAGAAAACGTTCCAATCCCAAGCACAGTAACAATGTAATAAATGTCATAATCTTCCTCCGGGCATCCAGCCCTAATATTTAAAAATTATTATTTGATCTTATTAATCTTCACACTCGAATTTTTGTCTGTTTGCCGTCTAACTCGCAATCCTCCGGTTATTGTATAGGCCAGATTGCTGCATAGATACGGCACTTGCCAAAAATTCTATAGATGCGAGTAACTATTTTTCGCACATGCAAATGCAAATAGTATATATTAAAAAGACCTAGTTTAGTCTACACGCATCTTTTCATTCAAGGCCAAAGGTGTAGGATACCGTAAAACCACCCAATAAGATGAGCCCACAAACGTCAAAATAGTGACCGCTTGAATCAGATAGTTGGCTTTATCCCCGATCAAGGCAGGCGTTGTTTCTGCGGCTAAATAGGCAATCAATAAAGAAAATTCACTGGCCTGTCCTAAACGCACACCCACTTCGCGCGCTATATATTTTTTTTCACCCGACATTTGCAATAATACCTGAAACAACCAAGGTTTGATTAACAACACCAGTCCTGCTAATAACAATGCTGGTATGAATACCATGGGTAAATAATGTAAATCAAAACTTGCACCAATAGCAAAGAAAAACATGATTAAACAAAAATCACGCAGTGGTTTTAAATTATCGGCGATGAACACTGCAATCGGTCCTTCTGCTATCGATACGCCGGCTAAAAAAGCACCAATTTCTGCTGATAAGCCTAAAGCGCGTGACAATTCCGCTAATCCTAGACACCAACCGAGTGCAACCAAAAAAAGATATTCTTGCACACGATCAAAACGAATAAATAATTTACTTATGAAATAACGCTGTACGACAAAAGCAAAAGCGAGTAAGGAAGGAAAAGTAATTAAGGTTAAACCCAGATCGGCTAATTTAGAACCCGTCATATGTGCACCGTGCACAAATAACAACATGCCTATCGCTAATAAGTCTTGTAGTAACAAAACACTGATCATCGTTTCACCAATCGGTTTATGGTGTAACGCTAAGGTAGGCAATAACTTAAGACCGATAATCGTACTCGAAAAAATTAAACTGGCACCTATTAATACACTTTCTAAGAGTGTAAAACTAAACAGATAACCGACAGCAAAACCAATCGTGGTAAATAATGCACTGAAGACTAAAGTTACAATGGCTGTTTTACGTAAACTTCGATAAAACTCTTGTGGTGTTAAATCTAAACCGACTAAAAATAACAAAAAAATAATACCGATGTCGCCAATACCACGTGCCAAACTTAAATTTGGCACTAACTTTAAACAACTCGGACCTAAAATTAATCCTAATAAAATATAAGCAACTAACAAAGATTGCCGTGTATACAATGCAATCGTCGCTAATACTGCAGCGCCAGTAAAAATTACAAAAATAGAAAAAACAAAACTATGATCCATTACTCCTCCAGGCAGAGCAAAGAGGCATTACCTCCTGCCGCCGTCGTATTGATGGATAATGAACGTTCTAAGCAAAGACGGGGTAAATAATGCGGTCCGCCTGCCTTAGGTCCCGTTCCAGAAAGACCTTCACCACCAAAAGGTTGTACGCCTACCACGGCACCTATCATAGAGCGGTTAACATACTGATTTCCGACATGCACCTGACGTGAAATCGTATCCACCGTATGTTGGATACGACTTTGGATACCTAAGGTCAAACCATATCCAGTATGATTGATGGAATGGATCACTTGTTCACGATCCTTAGCGGCATAACGAATAACATGCAAGATAGGACCAAAAACTTCTCGTTTTAAAAGATCCAAACTACTTAATTCAAATAGACTCGGTGCAAAGAAATTCGTTTGATCCAACCCACTCGGCAGCTTGCATTGATAAAGCAATTTAGCTTCTTGGGACATGCGATCAAAATGCTCTTGTAAAGTTTTTTTAGCTGCACGGTCGATTACAGGGCCGACATCCGTAAACAACTCGCAAGGATCACCTAATTTGAGTTCTGCCATCGCCCCGCATAGCATTTCAATTAAAGAATCCGCCATTTCTTCTTGTACAAACAACACACGTAATGCCGAACAACGTTGACCGGCACTACCAAAAGCTGAATTCAATACATCTACCACCACTTGTTCCTTAAGTGCGGATGAATCAACGATCATTGCGTTTTGTCCACCCGTTTCAGCAATGAAAGGTAAAATCCCACCTTCACGACTTGCTAAACCTTGATTGATTTCACGCGCCGTTTCAGTGGAACCGGTAAATACTATTCCTTTAATTCGCGGATCAAATGTTATTTTTGGCCCAATCACAGCACCACTTGCAGGTAAAAGTTGTAATACATCCCCAGGAATTCCCGCTTCATATAAAAGTTGTACCGCTGCCGTAGCAATTAAGGGGGTTTGACTTGCCGGCTTAGCAATCACGGTATTTCCGGTCACTAAGGCAGCGGTCACTTGACCAATAAAAATAGCTAAAGGAAAATTCCAAGGACTAATACAAGCAATAACACCCCGGCCCTGCACACTTAACCAATTTTCTTCACCGGTCGGCCCTGGCAATAATTGTGGTATCAAATCTAAGCGTGCGCGCATGGCATAGTAACGACAAAAATCGACTGCTTCGCGCACTTCAGCGAGTGCGTCATTCAGTGTTTTACCACCCTCTTTGACCGCTAAAGCCATAAATTCATTTAAGCGTTGTTCAAAAAGATCCGCCGCACGTTCTAAGCAAGCCGCACGACTGTCTACCGGTGTATTGGCCCAAGTAAAGTTCATCTGATGAGCATTACTTATTGCCTGTTCGAGTTGTTCAGCACTCGCCAAACTAACATGTCCTATGATTTCCTGTGGATTAGCCGGATTGCTAATAGCACGGATTTTTTCGCCTTCTACTAAAACACCTTTAATTAAAGGTCCCGCGCTGTATGACTTTTTAGCCGCTATTTCTATTTCGCTAGCCAATGGCTCCCAGGTTTCGCTATCCGAAAAATCGATGCCGCGAGAATTTTTACGTCCAGGCCCATAAATATCTCTCGGTAAAGGAATTTTAGGGTGTGGAATCCTATCTAATTGATATAATTTTTGCACCGGATCTTCTAACATTTCATCGATAGGAATGGTCGGATCAATTATGCGGTTAACAAATGAGGTATTTGCACCATTTTCTAACAAACGCCTAACCAAATAAGCAAGCAAATCTTCATGTCCGCCTACCGGTGCATACACACGACAAGGAATATTAAGATTTTTAGGTCCTACGATATGATCGTACAAGGTATATCCCATACCATGTAAACATTGCATTTCAAAATCTCGATTCTTTCCAGCCAACTCGAGTACCGTCGCTAAGGTATAAGCATTATGTGTAGCAAACTGCGGATAAATTTCTGTAGAGTGTGCCAGTAATTTTTTTGCGCAGGCAACAAAACAAACATCCGTCGCTGCTTTGCGCGTAAATACAGGATAGGATTGTAATCCTTTTAATTGTGCATTTTTAATTTCCGTATCCCAATAAGCTCCTTTAATTAATCGCACCATCCAACGTTTATTTTGTTTTTTAGCCAGATCAACCAACCAATCAATAACAAAAGGCGCGCGCTTTTGATAAGACTGAACGGCCAAACCAAATCCTTCCCAATGTGCTAAATCAGGATCGCAAAATACCGCGCCGATAATATCTAAAGAAATATCTAAACGATCCGCTTCTTCGGCATCGACTGTCAGCGATATGTTGTTGGCCTTTGCCGCCAAAGCTAAGGTTTTTAATTGTTTAATTAAGAAAGGAACAACCACTTCTTTTTTTGCAAATTCATAACGTGGATGCAGCGCAGATAACTTAACTGAAATACCTGGGGCATCGTTCAGTGATTTGCCTGAAGCCGCTTTACCAATTGCGCTGATTGCGGTTTGATATGCCTGAAAATAACGTTCAGCGTCTTTCTCAGTGCGTGCTGCTTCACCCAACATATCATAAGAAAAGCGATAGCCTTTTGCTTCATAAGCTTTAGCGCGTTTTAATGCTTCATCAATATTTTGACCCATCACAAATTGACGGCCTAACACCTGCATCGCTTGTTTGACCGCTTTACGGATAATAGGTGCACTGCTTCGACCAACAAAACGACGCAAAACATTACCTAAACCGCTGGTTTGATTCGACTGTAATAATTTCCCGGTTAATACTAATCCCCAGGTGCTGGCATTAACAAAGAAAGAGGCACTTTGGCCAAGGTGAGAAGCCCAATCCGCATTGGTAATTTTATCTTTTAATAAGGCGTCTATGGTATCACTATCGGGAATTCGCAACAGTGCTTCCGCCAAGCACATCAGTGCAATACCTTCTTCACTGGATAGATCATATTCGTATAAAAAAGCGTCTAAACCCCCTTTCGACAAACGCTGCGCACGAATTTGTTCAATTAATTTAACCGCGCGTTGCGCAATTCTTTCTGACACTTGGCGTGGTACAGCCGCTAATTGTAATAATTGTTTAACACACGCTGTTTCGTCGGCATAATAAGCTTGCGCTATAGCCAATCTTAAGGGATTTTTTTTAACTGATATTAGGGGAAACGACATTCGAGCCTCTATAAGTAATTCCACAAATTATTTTTTTAAATACGCTTCGCACTTGATTTTGTTTGTGTTGCCGCTCAACATCCTCAGGTATATTAATACACTCTGATTGCTTATTTTTGCGACACTTGCCAAAAACCCCATTGCTGGGAGTATATTTTAAAAGTATGAACCCAACATTCTTTACAGAATTATTCACATAGTTTGTCTTTTAAAATGTACTAGTCATACATGAGTTCATCAAGCGGAGTTTGAGCAGTTGAGCCTCCATTTTGTATCAACTCACATAGTACATCCGTAATACAAAGATAGCGTAAAATATTCGGTGTGACTTCATCAAAATTTGCTTTCACTCCTAGCAAAGATTGCTCTATCTCATCAAAACTAACACCAATTCCATAGCCTAAACAAAGAGAACACAGTTGATCCGCACGACGAGCAATCGCTGGCAACAACCCCACCTCAGAAAAAACCTCATCATAGGTAATAGGTCTACCCTTTAATGTAAAATTAGCCCGTAAAGTTTTGGCAATGGAATGCAATGCTCTTTTTAATTCCATAGATTTCTACTCCTTCCACCACGGGATAGCTATTTTACGTGGTCCGGCCAATACCGTTCGTAACCACCGTAAAAAAACCGTAACAGAAAAGCCATAACGTTCTAATAAACCAAAAAACGCCATAGCCACTAGCGCCAATACAAAGCTCCAAACGCGAATATGTAGCAAAAACAAGAGTAACGGAAAAGCCGCACGGGCATCGATTAAAAAAAATCGTGGGATACGTGCCGAATCACGCCAATGTGCTGCTGTAGGAACCCGTGACATAAATTAATCCCATGACCTCATTTGGTTAATATTCTATCATTTATGGCGGGAATCATACAGCAACTGATTACAAATTTAAAGTTGAGAAATAGCATAGAGTCATGGACTTGAAAGCTATATTATCTAGAGTTTAAGATGGGTATTTTAAAATATCATATTGCATCGATTTGCATCGATCTTGCTGCAAAAAATTTCATGATTCGCTTGACTCAACTTTAACTAAACGTTTTAATACACAGCCTATGCATGAGCATAATTTTTTGAGCATATCTTTTTAGGCCGAATAGCTCAGTCGGTAGAGCAGAAGACTGAAAATCTTTGTGTCGGTGGTTCGATTCCACCTTCGGCCACCAGAATAATCAAACACTTACATCATTTTTAAAATATCCAAAAAATTTATCTGCGCGACTTTTGCGCGACTCCCAGTTTTACATGGCTCTTTTAAGCACCATTAGTAACGGTATACCTTGCCCTACCCCACAAACTTTATTTGCAGCATGAATTAAATTACTTAATTCCGCTTGTGAGTAATGAGTAGTCATACGACTACTTTTATGTCCTAATAAATCTTGGCGATCTTCGAAGCTTACACCTGCTGCACGTAAACGCCGCCCAAAAGTATGTTTAAGATCATGCACTCGCACCTTTGGTAATCCAGCACGAGCACGTGCCTTTAACCATGCCGAATTAAGCATACGCGTAGTGGGCTTCCCTAAGTAAGTAAAAACATACTTAGGATGGATACTACGAACCTGATTAATTACAGAATGTGCAATATCATTTAAAACAACTAAACGATCTTGACGATTTTTCACAAACTTTCCAGGAATCATAAATACTGAGCTCCCATTTAAGCGAACTTCCCATTCCCACTGCAACTTACATACTTCTTGATCACGGCATCCTGTATTGACAGCAAACAATGCCATTCGCTTCAAGTGTGCAGGCAACTCGTTAAATAAACGTGCTTGCTCCTGTCGATCTAACGGATAAGGTTGCTGTCTATCCAATTCGGAAAATAACCGAATTTTAGGAGCAACAGCTATCCAAGTTAAACCATACTCATCTAACCACTCACTAGCCGCCAAATTTAAAATACGACGAACAATCTGTAACCCATGATTAATCGTTCTTGCCTTTACACCTTCTTTTCGACGAGCACCTATATAAGGCTGCAAAGTCCCCATATGAATTCCATCTAAAGATAAGCCTCCTATGAACTTATCAAGGGCCTTAATGTTACCCGCATCAACATGAAGACTTGCTTTATGTTGATGTTCCATCAGATATTTAGTCGCTGCTTCCTGAAAAGTCCGCTTTGGTCTTATTCCATAGACACTGGCTTGGCGAATCTGTTCGAGACGTCGAACTAAGTAACGTTCGGCTTCTTCGAGCAAGCCTGATCCAGTGCTTTCTGAAATGCGACGGCCGTTGACTTTTTTGTTAATGTGCCAAATGTTCCCGCGTTTAACGAGTCCTGGCATTTTTTTTCTTCCCATGGTTGTCCCCTTTTAAATGGAGGACGACCCTTACACTGCTTATAATCGTCCACCCACGCATCTAAATCAAGTCGGTCAAATGCAATTCCTATTTCCCCAATTGGAATTACTGTTAAATAAGGTCTCACTTCTTCATTAAATCGATGCCGATCCATTCCTAAATAATTCGGTGCGTCACGTAAACGTATAAGTCTTGGCTGCATATTCTTATCCTTATTTTTAAATTGCCTGCTAATAAGCTTACTAAAGTTATTCGCAACACATGTTGCAAGAATCTTATATAGACTTGTTTGGTTCATATTCATAAAAAAAATAAATGGAGTGGATAAGTATGGAGATAAACGCTTTTGAGATATTTATTCAGTGTTGTGGAACAGTAGAAAAGGCGGCCAGTATTTTGAAAACGTCACATCAAAATGTCAGTTCTATGCGAAATGGTCGTACTTGGATAAATCATAAGTTTGCACGAAGAGTTGTAAAATATTTGTGGGAACAAGCGAAATATAAGGTAGATCCTTTAGATTTAATCTCGCCGATAGAACGAAATGAATTGAAGTCGTTATCGCTGCCTTTTACGCATCACCCTATTAAATTAATGAATGTTTCGATAACTCATGTGAAATGTGATTTTTCAGTTCCAAGTTTAATCGATCCAGAACGTCCTTTAAACCAGTTCAGACCCATTGTTATCGATGAAAATCAACAACTCATAGCCAACCCAAGCACTTATTTGGTTTATCAGCAACAGAACAAAAAAATGGTTCCTGCTTGGCACTTTTCTTTATCTGATCTGCTAACAAAAAAATATGAGTTGGCTGTATTAGTGCAAACCTTTTTAATCTGCGAGCGAGCTGCTATTGGAATTGCGACGAAAAAATATTTAGGAAACCGCCAAGGGCCTCGTTTTCACAAACCGTTTCGTCGAAATTTCGACGAAATAAAAGGAAGAACAGATGAATTGATAGCTGCTTTACTTGGCTTTGGTTGCAAAGACAGTTATCGCTACGCTGAGAAAATTCAATTACTCGGCAGTTCTGAACTGGTAAAAGCCGTTGATGAAGGAAAGCTAAAAACTTCCGCAGCAGCACTTCTAACTCGCTTCACTCACAGAAAGCAGCAAAAAATATTAACACATGATAAAAAAGAAATTTCTTCTTTTATTTATCAATCTAAAAAAAGGAAATAAAAATGAGAGAATACGGTTCGGTACAAACCCAATTTTGGTCTGATTTAGCATTACAAAATTTATCTACACACGCCAAATTATTAGCCGTTTATTTATTGACAGGACCGCATACTAATATGTTGGGTTGTTTTCGATTACCCATTGGTTATGTAGCAGAAGATTTGAAATGGGATGGAGAAACAGTTTATCAAGTATTTTCAGAACTATCTCAAGTTAAATTTTTAATTCGAGACACTGAATCTAATTGGATTCTGATCACTCACTTTCTAGATTGGAACCCGATTGAAAATCCAAATCAAGGCAAAAGTCTGAGTAAACTTTTTAAACGAGTTCCAACACAATCAATGGTTTTTAGACCTTTAATAGTAAGCTTATTAGCTCAAAATAAACACTTAGATGAAGGGTTTAAAAACCATTTAGCAACTCTATCGCAACCCTTTCAAAACCAGGAACAGAATCAGGAACAGGCTCAGAATCAGGAGAAGGATCAGGAACAGGATGTTGTTGGTAAGCCGTCGTTTATCGACGGCTTACCCAGCAGCAACTCAAAAATTCCCTTATTAATTAATAAAAAAAGTGTAGTAAATACCATTTCCAACGAAGAAATCATCGGTATTCCACTTCAAAATAACGATGTGTTTGTTGCGGGGAAAATGGATATCAACACCTGGAAGAAAACCTATTCAAATATTGATGTTTTACAAGAGTTACGCCAAATACAAGCTTGGAATGAAGCTAATCCAAGTGCACGCAAAACACGATCCCAGATCTTGCGTCACATCAATGCATGGCTTGCTAAAGAGCAACGAGACTCTCTACAACACCAGCAGGCCCCTCCCGATCATGACGTAACTCGTTTAGCAATACGAGGCCTGAGTCCTACCCTAGCCCACAACCTCGTCGTTGGAGAACAATGGTTGAATCACTCAAAAAATTAAAAAACAAAATAGGAGATTTTATGTTAGCAGATGATAAAAAACCCTTTCTAGAATGGCTGACATTGTTGGCAGAATCATTTAATCGTAAAGTTTCAAGTTTGTTACTAGAAACCTATTGGCAATGTCTTAAAGCTTATCCGTTTGCCCAAGTAAAACAAGCGATATTAAATACTTTACAAAATCCCGATCGCCAGAAATGGGGTATGCCAACTCCTGCCGATTTAATTGTTTTGATTCAAGGTGATAGTCATCATCATGCACTCAATGCTTGGGGTCAAGTAGTAACGGCTATTCGCACAATAGGTCGTTATGATAGCGTCGTTTTTGGTAATCCAATCATTCATTGTGTCATTAGAGATATGGGCGGTTGGGTTTATTTATGTCAACAGCCAGAAAAAGAGTTACCATTCTTACGCCATGAATTTGAGAAACGTTATCGTGATTACCAAGATAAACCACTTTCTAGCTACCCACGTTCACTCAAAGGTAGTTTAGAATATGATAACCAAGTACAGGGTTTTTCACATACTTCACCTGATCCTATTTTAATAGGTGATGCTAAAAAAGCATTGGCCGTATATGCCAACGGCATTAAACCATTACCTATTCTCCCATTAACACTTTCACAAGCCACTCAGGAATTTTCGCAATTGCAGATTGATACGGATACATCTGAAGAAGAAAATTGAAGGATCTTTATGCAAAACAATCTAGTTAATGAACCTTTATTTCAAAACAATTACCAAATTCTTCATGGCGATTGCGTGAAAGAATTGCGCGCTTTTCCTAATCAAGTTGATCTGATAGTTACATCGCCACCCTATGCTGATGCGCGACAGCGGCATTATGATAGTGTTGCGCCGCATGATTACCCTGATTGGTTTATGTCGTTTCATGAAGTGTTTTGGCAAGCTCTAAAACCAAATGGAAGTTTAGTGCTGAATATGAAAGATAAAATTGTTAACGGTGTCCGTCAGCATTATGTCTGGGAAACTATAGAAAAACTCGTCGGCTTAGGTTGGTATTGCATAGACGATTACATCTGGCATAAAAAAACGAGTATGCCGGGATATTGGCCAACTCGCTTACGGGACGCCTGGGAATATGTATTTCATCTCGCAAAAGTAAAAACACCTTATATTAATCAGGAAGCGGTTAAAATCCCGATAGCCTTGTCCACTCAACAACGGTTGATAAGTTTCGAGAATCTAAAATCTCCCTTCGTTCGTTCTAGTACGGGTAGTGGCTTTCAGCGTGACTTAGCCAATTGGCGTAACAAAAAAAAAGTACTACCAACAAACGTTTTGCATCTGAGCCCTGAAAATCGCAATCAAGGTCATCCCGCAGTTTTTCCGGTTGCATTACCTCAATTTTTTATCCAATTACTCTCAAAGCCCAACGATCTGATTGTTGATCCATTTGCTGGTAGCGGCACTACAGGTTTAGCAGCACTTTCTTTACATAGACGCTGCGTGCTGATTGATAACCAGCTCATCTACTGTCAGGTTGCTGAACAAAGGATAAATACATTAATTAATTTTAATTCAATTAACATTAAAAAATCTTTTTAAAAGTTCAATAAATTTAGTTAAACCTCTTGCGGATCCCCTGCTGGGACCGCTAAGATTAATTGCCTGTTATTAAAAAATTTGGTGCAGGAAAACTTCCTGCACCAAACCGCACACAAGGTACTGGTAATACCTTGCGGCTACCACAACCAATTCTGGAGGAATTGATCATGGCTATTTCCATCTTAAATCACACGGCCCCCTTTGGGCAATTAACATCACTGCTAACCGCACTTCTGTTTTATCAACCGCATCTAGCGCGGGCCACAAAAGTGGCATCGGGAATAACTTTTGTGCGACTTCGACAGACATAACTCCTGATTTGTTTCTAAAAAACATTTTTTCAAACAAAAAAATAGGCCTATTTTGCGCCTCGGGAGCCATTATGTCTCAAAAGAAAGTGAGTGAATCCGCTATAGGGGATTCCAATCTAACACAGGGTTCATCCATTAATGAACCGACTGATCTAATAACGCGTATTTTAATAAAACTGGGTAATCACAAACCATCTCTTAAACAACGTCAACTCATCAAAACTTTATTATTTAATCTCAGTTTAAGAACTACATTGATCGTTGATTCACAGTTAAGCCCTCGAGAAAAAGAGTGCCTCTCATTAGCCGCTTTAGGATACACCGTAAGAGAAAGCGCTGAATTACTCGATATTAAGCACAATACAGTTGAAGACTATCATAAAAGCATTAAGAAAAAACTGAAATGTAAAACCATTGCTAGAGCAGTTATGGAGGGTATTCGCTATGGATGGATCAAAAAACCTTAAAAATTTACAACAAAAAACCCTCGGAATTCCGGGGGTACTTATAACCAAGGAAATAAAAAAATCCTATTACTTCTGCGTTAAAAATTCGTTTTTAACTTTAAAAAATCAGAATTACCTCCCCGGAATTCCGGGAATTGTGCAGAATATCAATAATAGTCACACTATAAAAAAACAACACTTTTCAGGAGAAATTTTATGACTCATGACTTTGCAAACACTTCCCTTACCCCTCGTATCTTGGTTGTTGAAGACGACCCCATTATTCGAACAATCCATCAACAAGTTCTTGCAAGCTTAGGTTGTCAGGTTGACTGTGTTAGCCGAGGGCAAGCTGCAATCCGTCAGCTTCATTACGACATGGTCTTGCTTGATATGGGCTTACCTGATATTTCCGGAGCAAATGTCATAAAAGCAGCACGCACGAGAGAAATTCAACGAAAACCCCTTCCTTTCATTGTAGTAACCGCCCATGATAAAGAAAACGAAGCAACTTATTTAGCGCTCGGTGCCGATCGTGTTTTCCGAAAACCATTAGCAAGAGGACAATTACACTCTCTTTTAGTAGAGTATGGCTTACTGAAAAATAAATAATAACTTTATTTAATAAATTGAAATAGCAGAAACTTTAGTAAGATTATGGATTAGACATCTAGCCTAACCACTATCAAAATAAATCTCTGCTATCTCTACAAATCGTTTCGAGTTAGCACTACGTTTTAACTGTATAATGATTGGAATGATAGATTGAATATAAGTCCGTAATTTTTCTTCACTCGAATTTGAACCTGCTTGTTGCATCATAAATACGAGTTGATCAAAACAACCTGCCGGTGTGTCAGCATGCACCGTACTAATGCTTCCTGGATGACCACTGTTTGCTGCTCTCAGAAATGACCATGCTTCAGCACCGCACAATTCAGACAGCAGTATCCTATCCGGTCTTAAACGTAAACATGCTTTGAATAATTTTGCTGCGGTAATATTTTTGTCGTCTTCATTAAAAAGTAAATGGACTTTGTTTGCCTGAGCTACCTTAACCTCTCGTGTATCTTCTACGGTGATCAAACGTTCCGTATCTGGAATAAGTTTTAAACACGCATTGAGAAAGGTTGTCTTACCGGTACCCGTCCCGCCGCTAATGATCATGTTTTTTTTAGCACTTATGGCTAACTTCAGAAATCCGGCAATATTCCGCTGCGCATGCAACGCTTTTAAAGAAGATGCTGTCTCTTCATTTACATCTTTGTTTACAGCAGCAAACTCATCAAAAACACCTGTTTCTTCATAATCCTGTAAACTCATATCATGGCGTGAGTGACAACGAATAGAATAAATCGCATTATTTTTTTCACAAGCAGGTGGCATAATACATTGTATGCGTTCACCCGCAGGTAAATAACCAGAAAGTAAAGGATGTGGAAATGTTTTATGGTTAAATTCTGCAATCAGGTTAGCCAATGCTTCAAGAAAGCTAAATTCTAAGCTTTGTACTTCATGGTGAGTAAAATTCCCATTTTTTTCAACAAATACCAAACCGGGTTGATTAATGCAAACTTCTGTTACACCTGCTGTCTGTAAGAAAGGTTTTAAGGGTTCTATGTGTTTTTCTAACGCTTTTATGGACATTTTTTCTGCATAATTTTAGAAGATATTGACTTTACCTTTTGCTTCTTGACGAACCGATCGAAAATCTAAGTCCTGAGCTACAAACACTTGGATAGGAGATCCTTGATTTACCCATAAGGTCGGTGGAATCGTCGTTTGTTGTTGTAATGTTTGCTGTGCTGTTTGATTCAAACTATTTGCCATAGCCATACGATAGGCTTGTGCTGCATTATAGGATGCGTTATTAGTAACGCCCATATTAGATGTTCCCGCTCCCAGAATCGAAAGGAGTGTAGCTGTTCCAAATCGTTGCCAAAAATGTCGATCAATAACATCAGCAGCCCTTCCTGCCATACCTAATGAATCGACACCCGGAGAATCTAAATTCAGACTCAAACCAGCAGGTGTTATCAACCGCGTCCAAACAATAAAAATTCGCGATTGCTCCTCCAATAGGCCACTTTTGTATTGTCCAATCAAACGACTACCTGGCGATATAAGCACTTGCGAACCATCTTCTGCATAAACCGGCTGATCGATGATTGCCCGCAAGGAACCCGGTAAATCAGAATTAATCGCTGTTTCTAAAATAGCATGCATGATCTGGCCCTGAGCTATCAACTGATTTAAAGGACCTAATGACTTTGCTTGAATCTGTTTATTGGTGTTCGATCCACTAAGCTGCTGTAAAAATTGACTGTTGGGATCAGGTGATAGCGTTTTTTCTGTAGATTTTATGAGTGTCGTGGAATTACTGGACTGATTACCGCTTTGTTCAAGCAACATAATGGGCGCAGATAAACGCTGTTGTAATTCTTTTTGTTTAGCTTGTAATAAAGCCAATTGTTGTTCTGATAGTTGTTTAATTTCTGGTTGCCCTTTTAATGATGACGATTTTGATGACTCTCCCTCGGTGTTGGGTAGTGTATAAGATTCTTCTACTGCAAATTTGGTTTTAGTTTCAGTTTTTTTAAAATGAAACAGAAAATGTATTCCTAATAAAAGAAATAAACTTAACAACAGGATAAGAAGAGCCGGCTTTTTACGGCTTGGTTCAGTAATCTCGGGCAATCCTTCAGGTGGGGAAGTTTTTTGTTTTACCATGACGTTACCCCTATTTATTTTATGTTCTGCCAATCACCGATGACGGCATCGTTATACACACTCGTCACATCACTTCCGCTTCGTAAAGTAAACTGGGGTGCTGTTGTATTCACAACGACATAGTTTCCTTTCATGTGATAATTCACTAATGTTTCTTGCCGATTTTTATCAACAATAAAAATGGCAGGCAAGCTATTGTTGAAGCGAAAATAAGTAAACTGACCATTACAATCAAAAGCCTCTCGTGGAGCTAACCGTTTGTCACCGGTAAAACTATATTTCCAGTTAATTTTGGTCGGATCACAAACACCAATGGCATTGGTTTGTCCACTTCGATCGTAGCCTGCACTCGGATAGATAAACTGTAATTTATATGTCGGTGAAGTTTTTGTATCATTCGAATCTAATTGAAAATTATAGCTATTAACATTGGTCAACACGGTCATATTAGTCTTTGATGCGGCCAAAGGCCTTGATAAACAGATTATTTTTAACCGATACCGCTTGCCACGCTAAGCTATCGCCAATAGGTATACTTTGTACTTCCTCATCTGCAGCAAATACTATTTGCGTCTGATAACCATAATGTCCGTGGATAATAACCACGTTATTCGGATCATAGATAACTGTTTTAACATGTCGATCCGCTGCAACCTCCCGCGGAAGCAAAGCTGCTTGCACCATGCTATGGCCCATGGTAATGATAAGAGTAGACAATAAAAGAAAAATAATTCGTTCACTCATGACGGTTCTCCTCATTTAAATTAACCGGGGTCACTTGGTAATAAATCACCGTAAACCCGAGCGGATTTCTATCTAATTGAACTTGGGTTGCTTTAACCGATTGATAGTGCCATTTCACAATCGCTTCTTCATACGCCACTTGTTGCGCATTAGCCGCTTTATCACGCAATTGCTTTTCAAAACGAATGGCCGCCGTATTTTCATTTAAACGTGAAATGGATAGTACGCGTACGATAATAGCCTTATCTTTTCCATATTTCCGATACGGGGAAGTCAATACATTGCTATCCACTTCCGCATCGTATTGTTTTCGGATCACGACATCCGATTGAGCCCAGGCTAATTGGTAAGGAATTTCTAAATTATCGCTATCATAGCTTTCTCGATTGATGACATAGTGTATGAGAAAATAACGTGTCATCTGCCAATTAGCCGTTAGCTGCGTAGGTTCTAGTTCACCCAGCTTGGTTATTTCACCCGTCGCGTTATTAAACGTATACAGGTAAGGTACTTTTTGTTTGAGTGGGATCAAACAAGTCAGAATGATTAATGTAAACAATAAACAAAGTAATAATCCTATATTTCCAATCAACGAATAACGTAACCAAATGGCTTTGCTATAATAAACGTCATAACGCCAATCCGCAGCTGCTTGATAAAATGCTTCTCTATTATTTGTTTTCATTTTTTTCCTTGCTCTACGGCTGCATTGACGGTTGATTTTTTTTGACTCGCTGCTTTAGCCATTGCATTCCCTAACGATTTAATTCCTTTTCCAGCCAAACGCCCTACAGTATTCATTCCCGTTGTTCTGAGAGTAGAACTCACCATACTGCCTACTTGACCTAAAGCGGCCAACGTAAGCCCACCACTTAAACTGCTTGCAATCGGTAAACTTTGTTTTAATAAAAAAGCAGTCACTAACGACAAGCCGCCAAACAATCCCATGGTAAAAAAATCCGGAGTTCCTTGTGCCGCTTGGCTATTTAGGTCAGGTAAAACCAGCTCCATCACCGACAACATGAGTGATAAAATACTGGCTGTTACAATAGGGATTAATGCGAAATTAAATAATTTTCTCAGCCAACTGACAAACCAACCACGGGTTGATTCCCAAAGAATAAAAGGTAGAAAAATTGGGCCGAGCGCTAACGCAATGGCCATCGCGAGCTTTGCGTAGATTAAAAGCCCTAGCGCCGTCAAACAACATACAAAAGTAAAAGCAAATATGAAAATACTACAGAAAAAAAGCTTAATTCCTCCACTAAATGATTTTTTTGCAGCTTCCATCCCTACGCTGTAAACATGATTTAAGGCTTGTGCAATCGTTTCACTGGGAGCCAGTTGATTCGACGCATTAACCATCACTTGGGCGATGTGACCAGGTTCATTCGTAAAAAGGTTATAAACAAACAGATAATATAAAGACCAATTGGTAATTAATCCATAAACTATGCATAGAACAATTAAATGTCGGCTAATAGTGCTGAAATCAGCACTCAGGGTATGCATAGTAAAACGATAGCCTAGCAATAGGATATAGAGTGTACACAACAGCAAGAGTGTACTGTTGTACTGTACTGCTAACTGCAGATAGACCGTTTGGACATAGTGGCCAATCACACCATCTACCGCCGTTAACGTATCCGTAATAAAACTCTGAACAGAGAGTATCATTTTATTTGCTCTATAACAGAGAAAATGCTTTTATTTTTTTCCAGAAATCAGGATCTCTAAAATCGTTTAACGTCGTACTAACAGGAATAAAATGCCTATCCATTAAGCTACGGTAATATTTTTTTGTCCAACATTCACATTTATTTTTTAAGGATAAATTTTGTTTGGGATCGATGAAATAGTGAGCGCATTCATTGATAGGCTGACCATCTCCTTTTAAAAAGAAATCTTCATCCATCGCGCGAATTATTTTCTCATCCACTAAAGGATTTTTATGACTACATGCTGCTAAAAAAGAAAAACTGGCTATTAAAACACTGAATAAAATAAATCGTTTGTAAAGTACTGGCATAAATAGCTCCTTTTACCATGAATTAATTTTTGTTTTTGTGCCACAAAAAGTAGCGTTTGCATCACAAGGCGCCTTTAATGGTGTGTTCGCACAACTAGCTAGGCATAATGCTGAGAATAAGATGAGTATGCTTAATAAGTGATTAGGTAAATTTTCCACTGTTTTTTTCTCCTTTTTTTCATTTTTATTTATAGTTTGCATTAAGAAAATGGGCATTCTGTACAGCCTCATTCACTTCTGCTTGCGCATCAATGGCGTGTTGCTGATTAATAAGTGCTAACTGACGCAACATTTCCAACTGAATTAAATTATTCTCCAGTGTAAGGCGACTTTCTAAATCAACTGATTGTTTTAAGGTAGCCGTTGTTCCAATCTGCTGGCGTAATTGATTGGCATAGTTAATCTGATCTTGAATTTTATCGTAGCTCAATTGACTCGCCGCTCTAGCGGCTAAAGCAGTCTTAGCTTTTAAGGCATAATATTTTTGATCCATTTTATTCGGATTCACGCTGTTATACAGTTCGGTTGCTACAGGGAATTCTTCAGCTAATGAACGCAGCGTTCGTCCTAATTGACTATTATTTCCGCCGTTTCCCGCCATACTTAAAACAGAACCCCAACGATCAGTGTTTTCACCCCAAGATTGATGATCGGTAAATTGCCAATACGCCCATTCTGATTGACCCGATACGGCATCTTGTATTTGGTGAGTTAATCCTTGTATCGTATTTTGAATACTCGAAATTTGTAATTGATAGCCTTGGATTTGTGCTGCAATATTGACTAAATCACTAATAGCATCGGCATAACTAGGAAACGATAGAATCATTAAAAAACTAAGAATTACAGTTTTGTAAATACAGTGATTTTTAATTGGGTTTAGCATATGCTTTTCTCCCTCTTTCTGCGTTGCTGAAAAATAGGTAGCCAAATCTTTGGATCATCTCCTACTTCAGCACGAATAGTATCCAATAAACTTACGGTTTCTTGTCGTCCAGAAATAATGGCAATTTCATCTTCTAATCCTTTGAGATTAACTCTTAGCACAACCGATTCCTTGCCACGACCGTAATTCAATAAAAAATAATGACTGTCATCGGGTAAGGTTTTTATTAACTCAAATTCTCGCTCTGTTAAACCGAAACCGTCGATATAGGTTTTTCGATCGGCCATAGGATTAGGAAAAAAGATCTTACACGCAGCTGCTTCGTTAATCGGTGCTTGAATGGATGAAACAGATGTATCCTGTGCCGCTTGAGTGGCTAAGCCAAAAAAATTATTTTTCTTGCGGGGTGTACGCGATAAATCATTGATAATATTTTTGAAATAGTCATCTTGTAGCGCTAACCAACCTTCATCGAGAAAGATCATGCCGCGTTGACCTTCGAGTTGCTGACTGAAGCGATGCAGTAGATACATTAACGAAGGTGTTTTACACACTTCATCTTTTAAAAGATGGCTTAAATCAAGGCCGATAACATCAGTATTGTATTGCTGTTGTTCAAAGCAATCGCTGACATTATCAAAAACCCAAGCCTGTTCACGATGACTGTGCCAACATTCAAATCGTGCACGCAGCGAACCTGGACTATTTTTACCAAAAAATGGCGCTATATGACAAAACTGTCTTTCTGTTGAATTTAGCCGATATATCCCTGCGATAGTATCTTCGATGATTTTTATTTCCTGTTCATCGAGAGGCTTATGTTGAGATTTTAGAAGTTGCTTAAAAAGACAGAGTAAGAAAGTACGGTTTTCTGATGTATCCTCCAGTTGGCAAGGATTAAAACCGGTAGGCTTCCCTGGTTTTAAAATTTCATAAACGCCGCCTAACGCTCTGACTAAGATTTCTAAGCCGCGATCTTTATCAAAGATGACGCGTTTCCCGCCAAATTTCATACTTTGTGCGATAAGGAGCCCCACTAATACGGTTTTACCACTGCCGGTGGCACCCACAATTATAAAATTTCCAACATCTTTAGTATGAAAATTAAAATAAAAAGGGCTGCCAGAAAGTGTTTCTAAAACAGTGACCGCGTTACCCCAGAAATTACCTTGCTTTTGACCTAATGGGTCATTGTGCAAGCTAGCAAAGGCCGCCATATTTTTTGTTGAGATTTCCGCTGCCCGAACAATATAGGCAAAGTTACCCGGACATTGCGCCCAGAAAGCACATTCGCAACCGACATCTTCGCGAATGCACACGATATCTCGATCGGAAAATAAAGCAATTATTTCACCTACGTGTTGATTTAACTGTTCCTGACTGTCGGCATAACACATCAAACTAAAATGATGTTGGCCATAACCCGCATCACCACTTGCAGCTTCTTCAAAGGCTTCATCGATTTGCTCTGTTTGACGATTGGATTCTTCTTTTGTTTGCTGCATATCTTGCTGTTGATCGCGTAAACGAGTTTTAGCCAAATAACGATCATAAAATCGAAATGATTGTGTGACGGTGTATTCCATGCGTAGTGAATTTAAACTATCTAATAGGCCCTGATACGTCATCGCTGGATACGCCTTGATAGACAATGCGGCAGCAAATTGTTTACTGTGATCGCCTGCACGGCATTCGATAGTTCCTGAACGATGATTAAAAAATAAACGTTTCCTCGCTAAATAAATCGACGCATCTTGCGCCGCTAGCGGTACAGCCTGTCGATCGTAATTAATAAGCTGATCCACAAAAGCTAATGGTTGCGAAAAATAAAGCTCACCCTTTTGATAAACAGTTAATAGTTGCGGTTGATAGTCAGATAAGACTTGTAATACTTTTTGTGTGGTTGCTTCAAGCGCTTGATAGGTTTTAGCCAATTGCTGTTGTTGTGCCTCTTTATCAGGTTGATGGCTTAATTTGCTAATCCAATTAAAACCTTGATTGATAACACCCGCTGCCGGTTTAGTAACGATTGCTAAATAAATCGCATTCTGAAACAGTGAATTCCTATTGATTTGCTCTCTATATTTTTCATTCAACTGCTGAGCAAACCCTGATTTAAATTCACCATCTGGATACTCAGTAGTTTGACGACGCAAGGTCCAGAAATAAACCGCGTATTCAGAAGAAAAACTTTTTAGTAAACTATTGCGACGATTTTTATAGGCATCTAAGTCCGCTTCACTTTGCGTGAGTCCATTGATCCCAGCTAGTTGAATAATTTGAATGAGCTTGCCACTTTTTTCGATCAAGGTATCGCTATTGTAGTGTCCTAAGATATTAATATGGCGTGAAGCATTGGCTTCATTTCTTAGTAAGCGGTTTGGTAGAGGATTTTTTTGTTTTATCTTTTTAGCAAACATATATTTCACCCCGGCTGATAACTATTTGTTCCACCCCAAAAACCACTGTTCAAAACCGGTGGCGTTTGTGTGAAAAATTTCAACCATAAACGAAAAAAATGCAGATCTTTCGTTGCAAGTCGAAATAAAACTAAATGAAATAGTCCAAATAGAGGAATACCCATTAACGTATGCAGATCAATACAAATCAAAATATTGATACCTAGATTCGCAAAGAAAAAACGTATCGGAATTCCCATGAACAACGGTGGACGTGTTAAAGCCAGTGCGAGCGGATCGACTTCGAGTGGGTAATCTTGCATATTAATTCCCTCTAAACTTATTATTTTTCTTCAAATACTTTACTATTTACGAAAAAAAACTACGTAATGCTAAAGCAATAGCAGGCGCACCAAATGTTACAGAAATACCTAATAAAGTATAAAAAAAGTACTTCCATTCCACATAATGACCTACACACAATAATCCCACCCCCATAACAGCGAGTGTAGCGATGGATAAGCCTGTTGCACCCAACATAGCATCAATCGCATAATGAAGACCTTGATTAACTGGAGTATCTCCACCACTCGCCCAGCACAGCGGAGAAAATACAAAAAGAAGAACGATAAAATCAGTGAATTGAAATATTTTTTTAGCGCTTCCACATTGCATATTTTTATTCGAATAAAACATAATTATTATGCTATTATTTTAACTTATTTTCTTCAAAAAATCACTATAAAAAAGCTGTTTTTTATTATTTTGTAAAAATAATTTTTACTTTTTCTTGCTGAAATTTATTTACTTTACTGATGTAAAAAGCTTCTCCTGGCTGCAATGATTGCTTAATTTCATCTGGATGAATAATAAATGATTTATTACGTTTTACACTGCCCATTCCCGTTGATGCGTCCTCGCTGATCTGTGCCGTAATATCAAACCCATCTTGCGTCCCTACCCAACTCGCAACAGTTTCTGCGCTTTCATGATCATTCAGTCGATGACAGATCAATGTGTTGACACAATTTAATAGTTGATTTTCAAAGTTAATATCCACTCGTTTCAAATCCGCTAAACCTTGTGTGCCAAAAATTGCATGAATACCTTTGCCACGACCCATATTCACCAAATTCAATACTTGTTCTCCTGCGAATACGGAGAATTCATCAAAAACAGTAAAAATAGGTTGTTTTGAATCTAATCGATCAATCACGGCTTTGATATCATTGATAATTAATTTACCTAAAACCTTAGCAAAACTTGGAAAACGCAACGCTGGTAAAGCAAAATAAACCACACTACCTGATTTGATTATCTCTGCTAAATTAAAGGTATTGTTTGTTTTTTCAAAAAAAGATCCTAATTCAGAATGTACTAACAAATTTAAATGGGCTTGTAATCCAGTAATATCTTTAGCATCATAGCGTTGTAAACGCTGTACGCGTGCTTTAAGCGATTCATTAGCAATAGAACGTGTTTTGAGGGCTAGTTCTTCGTATTCTAAACAATTGACTATGGTTTTTAGATCAAAATCTTCCTTTAGTGCTAGCAGCACTTCAAAGGTAGTTTGCAAATAATCTTCGGCTATTGAGCGATAATAATCATTCTCCCAGTGATCTTTTAAACTAATGAGTTTGTCTTTGAGCTCTGTATAGCCGCCATGCGCTAAAGGATCATAATGGTGATACTCCGCACAGTTAAATCCATAAAAACTACACTGATAATGCTGGGACCTTTTTTGAATCCAGGCTATATTTTCTTCCGTGGGTTTACCATCAATAATAATCAATGGATAAGCTTGCTGTAACGCACGTTGATAGAAACGACGTAGCGTAACCGTTTTACCACCACCTGTCGTACCTAATACCAATACCATTTGGTTAACTGCTTGATCGGGAATAATAACCGCTTGATGAGTGGTAGAAACACCTAATAATGTTCCGTCTATGTTTTGTTTGCTTTGTTGAGTAAAGTGCTTATACCAACACTGAAATTGAGTTTTCCAATGGCTGGGGGAAGAGAATTCCTTCCCACGTTGAATGGCTCTTAATTCCCATTCATGTGTTGAATTAGGAATCCATTCGATCATGCCTAATAAACCAGCAAACAATAACGGAAACCCCAGTAAATAATAAAACGATTGCTGGTAAACAACTATGAATGCCGCTTTTAAACCTTGATTAAACAAAGTTTTCCAAAAAACAAAATGACTAATAAAACCAAGATGAATGATTTCAAAAAAAGAGTGTGTTAACGGTGCTTGCAGCTCAATCAATAAAACACTAAAAAGAGCTAATAGAATACCCAGCAAAAAAATCTGCCAAGCAGGATATTTTAAACCTCGAATAAGAATCAGAAATAGGATTAAGCCTAAGAGCCCCACAACCCATTGCCACACAAAGCAAATTCCAATCAATAGGCATTGCATAGCTTCACGTGGTCGGTGTAGAAAACCATCATTTTGCATTGACATGCGAATCTGCTGGTTGCTTTTCTAGAAATTCATTTAACGAATGGATTTTGACAAATGGCATTGCCTTAGCAGCCTCCTGCAATCGCGGCAACATACTCTGCCTACAAAAATACCAAACCTCCTGTAATGAGAACTGAGCAGCATAGGTTTTTAAAATAGTCTCTAAGCGTTGCTTACTCTTGCAAGAAAGTTCTACCTCGATAGCAACTTGTTTACCATCGGGAAAAACCAATATTCCGTCCGGTAGATGTCCCTGCTGGCCCACACCCAATTTATATTTATCATGCTTTAACTTCCGCTCGCTGATCCATGTTGTATCCGGATAAAAAATCCTTAACTTTAGATATAGATTTAATAAAGCGAGATCATGATGGTAGTTGGCCAATGGCACTCGATGTAAGGGGGGTAATGAAGTAAAACGTGAACCCGTTTGAGTTAAGCGAAATAGGCCATGTCGACGATAAAAAATCCGTTCATGTTGTAACAGATTATGGCGTATTAATTTATTAACTATTTGGTAGTTACGCGGTTTTCGTAAAGCAAAACGTTCGTTAATCTGGGGTATTTCACAGAAACCAAATTCATTAATAAATTGTAAAATGGCTACATCACGCGATGTTAATTTCAAAAAGAATCTTCCTAATTATTCTTATAATTAAAAAGTGGACCCCATTTTACGAAAAGAAGCAAGTTATTTAGAATAAAAAATTAAATCAAAAACAGAAGTTATCCACATGAGGGGATTCCTCAAAAAATCCAACGATTGTGGGTAACTTCTGTCCTTCCTTCAGTTTTATTATTATTATTTTTCACTTTTTATTTTCTAATTTATCTTCGCTCACCCGCCCAATAGCCATGACCTCAGTTTTACAAGACTCGAAGAGACGATGGAAAAGTGAGGTCATGGCTAGTTTTCACCGCGTGAAATGGGCGGGGATTCCCGGTATATCAAGTAAAAAGGTATTTGGAGTCTACTCTAATTGAGTTATAGAACTCAGTATAGGCCGCAATTTCAGCCAATAAGTATGACCTAATTTTCAGACAATTTCAGGATCATCGTAGTAAGTATAGTCTCCTACGAGAATGTTTGGATTCTTCACAATATTCTTTAAAAAGCACAGTCGAGTTATATCAGCCAGAGGAAATTTAAAATTTGGATTAATCATATTCTCTTTTTTCTTGTAATTCACTCGCTCCTCCGGTTCAATCGATATAAAACATGTCGACTAAGAGGGCTATTTTTTGGTAGCTTTGGGTGATCAAAATCGTCTTGTGGATTATGATGCATGCCGATCTTTTCCATTACCCTGCGAGATCTTATATTGTTTTCTGCTGTAAATGAAACAACCTCTTCTAACTTCAATGTAGTAAAAGCAAAATCGATTACGGCTTTTGCAGCTTCGGTTGCATAACCCTTCCCCCAGTGTTGAAAACCTAAGCGCCAAGCAATTTCAACAGCAGGTGTGAAATGCGCCTCAATTGAAGGAATCAACAACCCAACAAAACCTATAAATTTACCATTTGATCTTAATTCCATAGCATATGCAGTAAAACCATACTTTTCATAGTGATTATTAAAAAGTTGAATTAAGTTTTTTGTTGCAACTCGATCTCCAATTTTAGGCAGAAATTCACAAACTAAAGGATCTTGATTAATCGCTGACATGGAATCAAGATCTTGTTCTTTCCAAGTTCTAAGTATTAAACGCTTTGTTTTTAAGATAATCATAGGCTTTAATTCGATAAATGTATGGTATTGGCTAGTAGACTTCCCAAAAATCCGAATAAATTCATGGCACTAGAAAATACAGCTACTTTAATACCTGTAGAAGCATTAGATGATTCTATCGCTTTACGATGCAAAGTATAAAAAATCAGGCCTGTGCTCAGCATAAATAACGATAAAAAGAAAATAACTATTTTGAATTGTTTAGGTATTAATACAAAACATAATGCAGTCAAGATGGCAAAAACAGTACTCATCCTTAAACCTTCTCGAATAACTTGATCTAACTTAGAAATGAAGCAACGAATAAGATTGGTGCCGATAATAAAACCAGCATAACTTATAGCTTGTAAGCATCCAAACAGGATTATACTTAAGCCTAGCCAGTGAATGAGATAAAATGGACTAAGTGTATCCCATAGCATCATAGCGGCAAACAAAATACAAAAAGGCAACGTATAAGCTAAGAACCTTTTGTTACTCAATACCGATTTATAATCTTTTATTATCTTAATCCAGGAAATACGCTTTCCAGTCATTTTAATGACCGTTTCAGGCATGCTTATAAATAATAAAAAAATAGAGATACAGGCAATGGCGGCTAAAAGAAAAAATAACCCTCTCCAATGCAGCCAGGTTAATAAAAAACTTCCTACTAAAGGACCAATTGCCGGAGATAAGACGGTTATGCTGCCCATCCAAGCTAAAGTTTTAAGCACTTGCTCGTTATTCATTAATTCATGAATCGTGGCATAGCCGGCTACTAAAATGCTACTTACAACACAACCTTGAATAAAACGAGCTAATAAAAAAATTTCAATAGAGTTCGTGATTGCACATAACAAGGTGGCTAGAATAAAAAAAGCACCACCCATTATCAAAATCTTTCTACGGCCTAAGTGATCTGCTAATGGACCTAAAATAACCTGTAAACATGAAGCACCTAAAAACCAGATAGCTACCGTTAATTTTGCTATATTAGCTTTGATAGCAAAGGTGTGACTAATTTGCGGTAGTGCCGGTAAAATCATATTGGTAGCAAAGTATAATGGCAATTCATATAAAATTAAGGCAATCGGGAAGAGCCAAGGCATTTTGCTTTTAGGATTAGATGGTTTCATGTTATAAAGCCTTAGAAGTTATTCCATTGTATTTTTTAGAACTTCCTTATACTTTATTTACTTAACATATCAATGTATCTTTTTTTTGTTTAATTTTCTATAGGAAATATAAGCATTTGCTTCCTATTTTAAAGTATTATTCATTTTTTATATGGACAGAATGAGATTAGAATAAAGTGCTTGTAATTTGTGAAATGATTTTCTATATTACGGCGATTAGATAATTTTTTAGACAACTATTTAGATTTAGCTTCCTTTCACCTGTAATGATTTTATGAATAATTTAGTCGATAAGACCTGGCATTTAGCAAAAAATGAAGAAGAAACTAAATTAACGGATTTTGAATTTCAGCTTTGGCGCGTGTTTTATGGATTTACCCGCTGGCAGGAAGGCTGTGAAAGGGTTGCTAATCAAACGGATCTCTCTGGAAGTGAGTTATCTCTTCTACATATTATTCGAATGAAAGATAGGCCTAAAACTATTAGTGAATTAACCCGTTTATTAAATCGAGGTGGCAGTGCTTTTAATATAAATTACAGCATTCAGAAACTAATTAAAAATGGCTTAATCCGTAAGCTAGTGGATGAAAACAATAAGAAGGCCTTTTCTTATGAGATTACAGAAGAAGGTATTAAAAATACAGACGCCTATACTGCACTTAGGAGAAATATTTTAATTGCACTTCTTAAGAAGAAAAAAGGATTAAATTTAGAACAATTTACAGATACATTATCCGAACTTATTGCTCTTTATGAAGAAGCTGACCGAGCAGTTCTTGCTTATTATGGCAATTAATAAATTTTAGATAACTATAGATAGTCTTTTAAACACAACCTCTTATACAGAAATCGCTTTCAGTTGAATTGTTTGTTCTTTTACGGTGGTATTAAGATCAAACTCATAACAAATTTCATTAAATTCAAATCCATATATCTGTTTGACTCTTTCTGTTTGACCAAGATAACCCTTCATTAATTTATAAAGAATTAAATCATTTTTATTTTCCTTAGCAATGCAAAAATGAATTTTTGAAAATCCTAATTCAATGACTCTTTTAGATACAAATTCAAAGAGTAGTTTTTGTAAATTACTAAATTTATATTTATAGGCAACGTAAATAAACTGTATTTCTGGATATTTATTAACAGTTACATCCAAAGTAATAAAACCTAACAGGAAATTTCCTTGTACTGCAACATAACTAATTTTATTTTTTTTATTTAACCAGGATTTCCATTTATGTATAAAAAATGAACGGTTTATTTTTTCAAAAATAGTATTATCTATATAGCCATTTATTGTTGATTTCCATGAAGTATGATGGAGCTTAGCAATACTAAGTGCATCGAGTGAAATTGCCTTTCGTATATGGATCTCATCCCTATTCAAGCTAAATTGAGTATTTAGCATAAATGAAAACTCTTACTTTACCTCAAGAAGAAATAGTCATTTTTTTATTGATATAATAATCCATTAAATTTTTTAATTTTTCTTGAGAAATAGGTTTTGTAACAAAAGCATTAATACCTGCATCTATGCAGTCTTGATAATTTTTCTTATCACTAAAAGCTGTTAATGCAATGATTGGTAAATTTTGATATTCAAGTCGTCGAATTTGGATAGCAGCATCGATACCGCTCATACCAGGTAAATTGATATCCATCAATATAACATCATACGTAGTTTCACTAATCTTATATAATGCTTTTTCTGCGCAATCTACTAATTCAACGTGATACCCTAAATTCTCAAGCATTCTTTTATGTACGACTTGTATAATTGGAGTATCTTCTACTAGTAAGATTTTAAAAGGATATGTATTAAGCGATATAGTATTTACTTCATCATGACTGTTCTCTGTAAAATTGATCTCTTGCACTAAGCCTGACCATCGATTAATAAAGTTTAATATGCCTTGAGCACATTTCTTCAAATCTTGTAAATAAATCTTTTGATTAGAAACAAGCACTTCCTTATCCAATAGTACGGCTAAGCCAAGCATGGTTTTCAGCGGTCTATGTAGTTCCTGTTTTAGCTCGTTTAAAGTAATAGATGATGTAAGCATTTTTATTATATCTCCTTATTTTTGTTAACTTTGAAATTATTTAATACTTTGCTTATAAATTATAAGCAATTTATAAGCATATTACATTAAACTTTTAAGGCAAAATAAGGTGATTTTCTTAATTTTATGTAAGAAATTATCTATACTTTATTAATAAATTATTAGAATACTTAAAATTTTGTTACACTACCCCCAATAAAAAAACCTAATATTTAGAAAAAATTTAATGCGTAGTATTTCAATTATTGGTGCTGGACAAGCGGGACTACAACTAGGAATAGGACTTTTAAAGCTTGGTTACAAGGTATCAATTTATACTCGTCAAACTGCTCAAGAAGTATTAAATGGATTTATTTTATCAAGCCCTAGCATGTTTCATTCGGCTCTACAAAATGAACGCAACCTAGGTCTTAATTTTTGGGATAAAACATGTCCTAAGAATAAAACGGTAACCTATACCCTATCTAAACCAACTAAACCAGAAATAACTATCAATTGGCGAGGAAAAACATCCCAATTCTATCAAGCTATTGATCAGAGACTTAAATTTTCCCGTTGGATGGAAGAATTTACCCGATTAGGAGGTCAACTTATCGTTCAAATGGTTGAAACTCAAGATTTAAATCATATTATACAACATCAAGATTTAACCATAGTTTCGGGTGGGAAAGGTGAAATTAGCCAATTATTTCCAGTAGACAAAACCCGATCAAGCTTTAATAAAGTTCAACGAGTACTTTGTTGCTTATATGTTAAAGATGTAGAACCAATAACGAATAGTCAAGGAGTTAGAGCGAATGTCATTCCTGGTATTGGTGAGTACTTCATCACTCCAGGTTTAACACTAACAGGTCCTTGTGAAATGATGTTATTTGAAGGATTGCCAGGGTGCCCTTTTGATTGTTGGAAAGATATTTTAAACCCTGCTCAGCGTTTAGAAAAAGCATATGAATTATTGAAAAAATTTGTTCCCTGGGAAGCAGAATTATGCCATAAAGTTAAATTAACGGATGAGAAAGCCACTCTTCAGGGAAGCTATATCCCAATAGTCAGGAAACCAACATTTTGTTTATCACCTGGTAAACCCTTGTTAGGTCTGGGGGATTCTATTTTATTAAACGATCCCATTGGCGGCCAAGGGGCTAATAATGCCAATCACTCAGCTACTTTCTATCTGAATAAAATTAAAGAACATAAGAATCAATTTTTTAATGAAAAATGGATGCAAGAAACTTTCGAAGATTATTGGAAACAATCTGCTCAATGGGCTACAAAATGGACTAATTTAATGTTACATCCAACAAAGTCATTTGCATCTTTACTTAAAGCAGCTAGCCTTCAACCTAATGTTGCGAATTGGCTAGCCGATGGATTTAATACCCCAGAAAAAATATTGGCCGAAATAGAATATAAAAAATGAAAAACAAAAGAGTAAAAATAAAAAACTATGCTAATTAACAATACTTCATGGACTTTGGATAAATTATTAGAAAACAATAAAATTTTTATTAGTGAATATACCAATAATAGACTTATGAAACTAATAAAAAGCGATGATATGCAAGAAAAAAATACAAGAAAGCGTTTGCTAGATTGTATCCAAGTTTTCTCTGATTATTTTCAAAAAGTAGTGATGTTGCGTTATGTTTTTTGCGATAATTTTAAATTTTTGACGGTGACTCAGTTACATTTAACTGAAGAATATGGTCATAATATTTCTTTGAAACAAGATCGAAATCATAGACCCTCCATTTGGGATCCTATATTGGAGTCAACCAGCAGCTGGTTTGCTTGGAAAATGCTTACTTTAGATGAAGAAGAAAAAACCGTTTTAGTGCACCTTGTTTTAGAGGCTAGTGCTCAGCTTTTTTTCACCCAAGCTCATCAAATCATGGCAAAATATCAAGAAACTGAATATTTTAAGATTCATTTTGATGTAGATGAAGAACATGAAAAAATGGGCGTTAATCTTTTAAAAGAACTCACTACTGAAAAATATCAGCGATTACAAAAGATACTTTATCAAGGATGGGATATTCTTAATACTGCCTGTAATCAAATTGCGTTAATAACACAACAGAAATCTTTTTAAGAAAATAGCAATTTACCAGTTTTAGATAAATAGGTTAAGCATTCAAAATGTTTTTCTATTTTTCTTTCTAAGTCTTTACGAGGAGAATAATCAATAGGATTTCCTCTGCCTAGAAGTAGCCAAGTTATAGAGATGTTAAGTGCAATACAATATTGACTAATGTAACTAGCACCAATTTTATGTCGCCCAATTTCATGTGAATTATAGGTGCTTAATTTAAAGTTAAATTGCTTTACAAAGGCTAATCGAGAGCGATAACCACGTGCGATTCGAGCTATTTGCAATCGAGCTGCTATTTCATAAGTTTCTTTCTGAGGCGAAAGAAAATATTTATTCATCTGAAGCTTTTCATTTTCCATAGTAAGCTAATACTGCTCGGTCAGCTTCTTCGTAAAGAGCAATGAGTTCGGATAACACACTCGTAAACTGTTCTAGATTCAATTCTTTTTTCTTCTTAAAGAGCTCAATTAAAATATTTTGCCTGAGTGCAGTATAAGCATCTGTATTTTTAATACCTTCTTCTGTAATCTCATAAGAAAAGGCCTTCTTGTTATTTTTTTCATCCACTAGCTTACGGATTAAGCCATTTTTAATTAGTTTCTGAATGCTGTAATTTATATTAAAAGCACTGCCACCTCGATTTAATAAACGGGTTAATTCACTGATAGTTTTAGGCCTATCTTTCATCCGAATAATGTGTAGAAGAGATAATTCACTTCCGGTTAGATCAGTTTGATTAGCAACCCTTTCACAGCCTTCCTGCCAACGGGTAAATCCATAAAAAACGCGCCAAAGCTGAAATTCAAAATCCGTTAATTTAGTTTCTTCTTCATTTTTTGCTAAATGCCAGGTCTTATCGACTAAATTATTCATAAAATCATTACAGGTGAAAGGAAGCTAAATCTAAAGTTGTCTAAAAAATTATCTAATTGCTGTAATATAGAAAATCATTTCACAAATTACAAGCACTTTATTAGCAATTTACTTTATATTTTTAAAGATAATTAATTCATGAGGAACAGGGCTCTATTCCCCTTAATAATTTGAACCTATTTAATAGAATGGGTGTTAAACTTTCAATTCGAGATATTTTCACCTCTCCAACTTTAAAATAACAGACAAATTTTATTCAATCATTACGAAATCAAACAATTATTAAACCTAAATCATTTTCTACTCCCTCCCCTATAATCACCCTTCAAGCTCAGGAAAACCAGTCACCATTATTTTTGATTCATCCGTGGTACTATTTTCTTGTATTCGTGGTTAGCCAAAGCTTTAAAAAAGGTTCGTCCTATTTCTAGCATTGAACTTGAAAAACCCATATTTGATAGTATTGAAGAAATGTCCAACGCATAAAAAAGATACAACCAGCGGAAATTATTTAATCGGTGGTGCCTCTTTTGGTACTACCGTTCCTGTTGAAATAGCACATAGCTTCACAAAACAGGAGATAAAACCTCATCTATCATTTTCTTTATGTCTATGAGAGACTGAAGTCGAGAAAGCCTCTAAATTTTCAATTCCAGTTAAATACCCTATTCTTTCATTGCTTCAATAATACAAATGCCGAAGTGAGCAGGAAGTACATGCTTCATCGTCAATCCAGAAGAAGAAATAATTTGCTCAAATTCATGATGTTGTCTTTCTTGTCCGCTACCCGAAAGAAGCATCATACCTAAATCATTAAATTTACTATACGATGGCATGTTCATTCCAGGAATAATCATCTCTATAATTAATAATTTGCCATCCTTCGGAATTGCGCTCGCAATATTCTTCAGAAGCCTTGAGGATTGCTCATTATCCAAACCGTGCAAAACATGCTTAAGAATGTAAATATCACCACCTGATGGAATAGCGCTAAAGAAATCGCCTCCCTCAATTTTCACTCTATGGATAGTTTCGTCATTTCCCCAGAGACTCTTTGCTGCTTCAGCAACAGAAGGTAAATCATACAAGATACCCTCAACCTTTCTATGTAATTTCAATATTGCTTGTAACAATCCTCCGTGACCGCCTCCAATATCTACAACAACTTTTATATTAGAGAAGTTGTATTGATCTGCAATTGCATAATTAGTCAATGATGAAAGACTTGTCATACCAGCATTAAATTCATTTTCAGTCTCTTCATTTTTTTTAATATAAGGAAAAAACTCTTGACCAAAATTCTCTGAAAAAAATGGTTTTCCCGTCCTTACTGTGTAAATCAATCCACCCCATGTCTGCCAGTGCCAATCACTGCCACACATAATTGCTAAATCACGTATCGAATTAGGAATATCAGATCTTAACGTTGAGGCTAATACTGTCATCCTGAAATTTTTTTCAGCTAATTCCTCAAATATTCCAATGCTTGCTAATGCGCGCATAAGTCGATATAAAGAACGCTCGTCAACATTAAGTTTTTTTGCTAATTCTTCTGTAGTTTCAGATCGATCAACAAGAAGGTCAGCTATTCCTAGTTTTGCAGCAACATAAACTGCTGCAGAGTAAGCTCTTCCAGAAATTATCTCATGAATTTTTTCAAAATTTGAAAGATCAGGAGCTTTAGTCACTAAGCTTTCCTCATGAGCAATGGATGTTATCGTATTCAAATCAATCTCCTTTTGATAATGTTCCAAATAATTGCGTTAGAAGTATTTCTGTGCCTAAAAATTTGGTATTGAAAGTTTTTTGGTTGTATCACACGGTAAATGCATAAATTTCACAAGCTCTATTTTTAAATCTCTTTAATTAAAATTGACTACCTACTTAATGCACTCATCTAAACATATCATAACTGAACTACATTGGCGTTTCTATAATACCCTTTAATCCAGGATTAGGTGAGTTTATAGTGATCAGAAAGAATCACCATGCTAGCCAAAGAAGTTAGGGTATAGCTTAATTCAGCTTTTTCACTAATAGGTAGATCTTTAGCTTCTTTAGCATAACCAATGAGCGCAAAAACTTTTTGTTTGTCATAAAATGGAATGTTATCAATTCCATCAATTATGGTTGATTTAATAAATTGATACAATTTATTTTGCGGCATAATTTTAAGAGGAGGTGCTTGAAACATAAATTTCTTACGCTTATAAATTTCATCTGTTACAAATGGCTTAACTGCTTCACGTAACAAATGCTTTTCAATACCTCCTTTGATCTTCATAATAGTGGGAATTTTAGCAACTAAGTCAAATAATTCATGATCTAGAAATGGTTGTCGAGACTCAATACTATTTGCCATTTCAGCACGATCTCCAATCCAATTGAGCATAGTATTGGGGAAAAATGATTTAATCCATGTGTAACTGGAGATTTGAACATTATCAAAATTCTCTAGTTTATTTTGGATATTCAATGAGTTTACGAAGTTCACATAAGGATTATAAAGAGAAAATTTTTCCTTTATTGAATCGCTGAGAATATTACGATGTTTCGCATTGAAGTACCCCTGTGTTGTAAACCAGCTGGGAATGTGATTTAGTGAAGATCTGAATTCGGCTAGTGCTTTAGGGAAAAACTTATCTGAACGGTTTAGCGGAAGCTGTCCCAACAATTTTTGTTTCTCAGATTCAGATAGTTTGAATGAGGTATTGATAGAATTGTCTTCGCTGGCTTCAATCATTGCACCAAAATAACCAAGAAACACTTCATCTGCTCCTTCTCCTGACAGTACTGCTTTGTAACCTTTTTCACGAGCGAACTTACTTAGAAGGTAACGTGCGACCCCCGCTGTATTAGGCATTGGGAAACACGTTTGCTTGACTACCTTTTCAAAATTATTGACCATATCATCTTCTGAAACAAAAACCGTATGCAATTTAGCATTGGTGTGTTTCGCTGTTCTTTCTGAAATATCAGACTCGTTTACACGTTCATCGCCAAAAGCAATAGTAAACGCGTCCATTTGCATATTGCTATACTTCGAAGCAATACCTAATAAAGCAGAAGAGTCAATACCACCACTTAAATAACAGCCAACAGATATATCTGCTTTCATTCTAATGGTAGTTGCTTCAACAAGTTTTTGTCTGATTAATGCAATAGCATCTTCATAATTAAATTGGTTATCCGAGTGATAATTTATATCCCAATAGGATTGCATATTACGCTCACCCTGTTTGATTGATAACACGTTAGCTGGCGCAACTTCGTGAATTCCTTGGAATAAGTTTTTTGAATAAGGTAAACTTAAGTGCGTGTAATCATAAACAGTTTCATAATTCCATCGATTATTAGTTATTTTAAGATCTAATAAAACTGGTATTTCTGAACTAAAAAAAATAAAATCACCCTGTATTGCGTAATACAATGGTTTAATACCGAATCGATCACGCACAGCGAACAAAGCTTTTCGCTTATTGTCCCAAAGCACAAAAGCAAACTCCCCTCTCAATCTATTAATAAAATTAATGCCATATTCCTCATAAAGGTGCGGTATTACCTCAACATCACAAGTAGTTTTAAATTGATAACCTTTTAGCTCTAGGTCTTTTTTTAGTTCAGCAAAATTATATATTTCAGCGTTGGTGATGACTTGGATAGAGCCATCAGTATTAGATAATGGTAGTTTGATATCTGACAAATCATTAATACTAAGTCGCGTTTGTCCAATACCTACTTTACCATCTGGTGAGATCCAATATCCTTTCTGGTCAGGACCTCTATGCGACAATGATGATAGCCCATTCTTAATGATTTCTTCATTTACAGGTTTGCTGCGAGAAAAACAGCCAAATAGTCCACACACAAATCACCTCATTATTTATTTAATAAGTTGTGATACAGCATACTAATTAAATCAAAACACTTGCGATCTCCAGCTGAGAAATAATTTTCTATGGAAGCAACACGCTGGATACCAATTAATGTATTAGTAAGAAAAACTTCGCTTCCATGTTTTAGATCACTTAAGGATATAGAACATTCTTTAATAGTAATGTTTTTCTTTAATGCATTTTTTAAGATTACTTCTCTAGTTATACCTGGCAACAAGCCATCACTAATTGGAGGAGTGCAAATTATATTATTTTTCACAACAAATAAATTAGCAATAGTTGATTCAGTGAGAAACCCTTTCGAATTAAGAAAAATGGCATCATCAAACCCCCTTTGATTCGCTTCATGTCTAGCAAGGACATTATCAAGGTAGTTAAGTGATTTAATTTGTGTTATAGGTGAATTTTCATTCCGCTGACTCGATGTGATGACTATATCTATATCTTGCTTCGGAGGTGACCATGGTGCCATAGTGATGAAATAATTGGGCTTCAATTCAGGGGAAAAACCAATGCCTCTACAGCCTTCCCCACGTGTAATGGTGAGGCGAACACTCCAGCGCGTTTGCTGGCTATTTTGTGTATTAATCAACAGATAGATTTCTTTCAAGAGCTGATCTTTTAAAAACGGTACTGGAATATATAATTTCTTTAGGCTACTAACCATGCGTTTCCAATGAAAATCAAATAAATGAATTTCACCTTGGGAAACACACATCGTTTCAAATAATCCATCAGCTAATAATAAACCACGATCAGAAAGGCTTACTACTGCCGATTGCCTATCAATCATCTTGCCATTCACAATTACTTGCATTAGTTACCTCACTTCTAACAATTTATTTTTTACGAGTTGCATGATTTGTTTAGCTTGAGTTGGATTGAGTCTAGGATCTATACAACTGCAGTAGTTGGAAAGAAGATCTTTCTCGCAAACTAATTCATTATCAATGCATTCAGTAACATCGTACGGAGTAACCTCTAAATGTATACCATTCAGGAATGAATCATAGCTGTTATGAATATCGAAAGCTGAAATTATCTCTTGTTGAATTTTATCAACATAGCGCGTTTTAATGCCATTAGGGCTTAGCTCAGTGTTTCCATGCATGGGATCACACACCCAGATAACATTTCTTTTATTCTGATTTATGTAAGAAATCCAAGCAGGAAGAATTTGGTTTATTAAATCGCAGCCTAATCGATGAATTAATGCAATTTTTCCTGCTAAGTTCTCTGGGTTTAATTTATCAATCAGCCTCATAAGAATATTAACTGTCATTGTAGGGCCGATCTTGATAGCAATAGGATTGCTAATTCCTTTGAAATACTCCACATGCGCTAGGCTATGAAGTGCAGTGCGCATTCCAAGCCATGGGTAATGTGTTGATAGATTATACCAACGTTTTTCAGATCGACGTGTTAGCGCGCCCTCATAGTATAGATGTAATGCTTCATGACTGGTAAAAAGATAAGAGGCTATTTCACTCTCTTTATTTAATTTCTTTATATGATGCAGAACCTTTTGAGCTGCTTGATAGGCTAGCAAGAGTCTTTGCGGATCAGGTTTCCTTACGTTAGAATCATATTCAGGTAAATTCACCAGGTCGCCGAAATAAGAAGGAAGAGAGTTACCAGATCTAACCTCATAAGGGGTGGAGCGTGGCTTAGCATATTGTCCAGCAATACGACCTATTAATAATGGACTATATACATCTTGAATTATATCGGACAGTTCCCGTAAAAAACTAACTTTTTTAACAACTATTGCTTCATCATGATCTGAAATTTTCTCAGCACAATCTCCTGCCTGCAATATAAAATATTCACGGTTCCAAACTTTAAACAATTTTTGAGAAAGTAAATTAATTGAGTCGACATCAATTAGAGGAGTGGTATTACTAATTTCTTGCAAACAGCTATATAATCGCTGCATATTCTCATACGGTGGAATATGAGTAAAAGGATAACTTGTCCATGAATTTGGGTGCCATGATAATTCAAAAACCTTATCCATGACAATTGACCTTGGTAGCCACACTAACAAAAACATAGGCATAGGCCTTTTTCTTTTCATCAGCGATAGATAACAAAGTTGACCTTATATGACGCTGTTGCAGTTGGCTATTTAAGCTTTCTGAAAAAGAAAAATAAGGTTTTCCCCAATCGTCATGTAGAATCGATACAGAAGAATAATTATCAAAAATTATATTTATTTTTAACAAACATTCTGCTAAAGCTTGTTTTGCAGCTAAGCGTTTAGCAAGCAAGTTCGTGGTAGGAATTTTTTTTCTAAGCAAGAATATTTCATCAGGAGATAACAATAAGTCAATCTTATTTTGGATAGAACTGACTTCGGATATTTCAATAATTTTGGTGCTAAACACACAGGTTAGTTCCATAAAAATCATCTAAAAATTCGTTAATATAGCTTGCCGTCACTTTAATATTTTCCAAATGCGGATAATGTGCTGCATTTGAAATAATTTTGATTGTAGAAGACGGAATTTTTTTGCCTAACTCTCTTGAACGGCGAGGCGAAATGATTCGATCTGATTCCCCAATAAGAATTAATGTTGGCATGCTAATCTTATTTAGCCCCATACTTAAATTATATTGTGTTACCCCCATAAAATCTTCAGATTCACCACAGAAATTTAATCGTAATAAATCGTCTATAACCTGTTGTTTTAAATGTTCAGAAATTTTTCTAGCAAAACCAGCAGTTAAAAATTCCAGATTAAGCTGTCGCGAATAAATTTGTTTAATAAAATCAGGGTGTATTATGATTTTTTCAGAGGTTGAGATCAAAACCATTTTTTTAACACAACATGGGAAATCTAATGAAAATTGCAGAGCAATTAACCCACCTAATGAGTGGGCAACTAAGTTAAATTGCGTAAGTTTGTTTTGCTGAACAAAACAACCAAAGTCAGTAATTGCAGAAGGAATATCTTGCGATATATTGTCTTCACGATCTCCATGTCCTGGTAACTCATAAAAAAAAGGCAGAAGATTAGGGCTAAGGTATGAAAGCAATGGCGTCCAATGTGCAGCACTTCCACCTGCGCCATGAATAAAAATCGTCGATGACATAGTTACACCTTCTTATTATCAATAATTATTTAGTTACTTTATTTATTGAAGTAGATATCCATTCACTAAAAATCGAAGTATAGCCATCCCTCGCCACAAAGTATTCCTGTTTGGTCCTTCCATTATTTTTTAGCGAGAAAATCACCCACCTGGAAGTGTAGCTACCTACTCCGTGCCTAATCGTAGAAATATTTTTTCTTTATCCATTAGTTGTGGATAATGACAAGCATACTTACACCCACCCTTCAATCGCTGCCTTTACAGAACGCATCTGCTTATAGGTATTATGATTTAAAAAAGATTCCATTTGTACATCTGTAAATTTACATTCTGGGTGAACATCGAACTCTTGGATCCAAGTCATTACTACTGCTTTATCACTGAGAAGTCTCTCATATTCCCATCGAATCTTCATATATAGGAAAGGAAATAATGGATCAATGCGTTCAGCAGTAGCAAATCCTTCTGTTTTATTAATCAAGCGTTTGGAGACCCATGTTCTAGAAGGTCGCTCACCTTCTTCAAAGGTAGTTAAACGAAAGGTTAATGTGTTGTCCTCACGCTCAAGAATTTCCGCCTCTTTATATTCAGTAAACAATTTTGGCCATAAGTCGATGCGATTACTTAAATCAAACACATGATCAAAATCGCGATAAATCAAAATTCTATTTTCAGTGTATCCTGCCATTTTTTCCTCCTATTTGATTGGTTAAGGTATTACTTAATCATTAACTAGAGCAACAGCTCTTACCCAGCTCGCATCAAGGCCTTTAATTTTCAACGGAAAACAGATGACTGTAAAATTTTTATCTGGAAGGCTGCCTAAATTAGTTAGTCGTTCAATTTGGATATACTCTTGTTCGCGACCATAAAAATGAGCAGGCCAAAGATGGCTGTTATCTCCAGTTCTCCAGAAGTCGCTTAGCATCACGAAAAAAGGGCGATCAAATCCATAAGTATCAGTACCAATAACATACACTCCTTGATTAACGAGCCATTCAGTAGCTTCTCTACTCATACCGGGCGCATGAGTAAAGTACTGTGGTTTACCCCATAATTCATCTGAGCCAGTCCATAATAAAACGATATCATCGGGTTTCAGTATATATTCAATTTTTTGTAAGGCGGCTTGGAGGTCAACTACCTTAATATAATCCCCAGGCTTTTTATATCGCAAATCCAAACGCACCCCCGGTCTATAAAAACGCTCAAGTGATAACTTCTCAACGGTTTTAGCTTGGGGCTGATACTTACTCGGGCCATAATGGAAAGGCGCATCAATATGTGTACCCATATGGGTCGGCATCGTCACAACATCTAATGATAAAAAAGCATTATCTGGAAAATCAGTATACCGAATACGCTTTTTACCTGATAAATAATAGAACAAATTTTTAAGTCGAAGTTTTAAGGGTAAGCGCTTATTCCACATAACATTGCGACAAAATTTTTTGGCGCCACTGTAATAATCAAAACGCTTAACTCTTATTTCCATTGGCTCGGACGGCAAATTTTCAACTAAAACGCTTAAATCAATAATCTTCATGCAGATTCACTTTTTATTTGCAGTTTTTCAATAGTTTCTAACGCAACGTCAAGCGCTGTGTTAACAGCCGATATACCTGATAATGGCAAAGCCAAAGTAATTGCTGAAACGATTTCAGCTTTAATTGCACCAGCCTCAAGAGCCCGTCCAACGTGGGTTACAATGCCAAGAGGAGCCTTATTTGCAGTAAGCACACTTAAAATAATCAATTCGCGCTCTCGTGGAGTTAGCGGACAATGCTCACGAATCACTGCTGTCATGTTAAAAAAAGCTTCAGCGATTGAAGGGGCTTCAGCAATTAAATTTTTCATTAATCTTCTCCTATGATAATGATTTAAAGTTCACGATGTCCCATTTCTGGGCTAGGCGCTAATGGTGATGCGGTGAATACAACTCGGATCTCCTCTTTGCCAGTATTTTTTATTTGATGCGCAACCCCTTTAGGAATATGAACTGCGTCACCTGGTCCAAAAAAAATCGCTTCATGCTCTGAAAATAAAACTAGACCCTCACCTTGGATAACATAAAATGCTTCATGACTAAAATCATGCAAATGATTACGGATTTCACCGTCAACCTCCAGGGTTGAAACTCCCAAAATAAATTGCGAAGATTCAACGGTTTTCGGCGAAATTAATACACGAATTGTTCCTCCACGCTCAGTAATTAAAGGAACATCGGTTGTTTTTGTCTTTACTGGTTTCATAATTTTTCCTTTTGCAATGATAAATCTTCAGCTAGCCTTTTTCTGTGAATTTTTCCGGTGACATTACGAGGTAGTTTATTAAGAGCTAAAATTTTTCTGGGAATTTTAAATTTTGGTAGCTGAGAGTTAGCTAATTTAATAATTTCATTGCGCAATTCACGGGTGAATTTATATCCTTCTTTTAATTGTATATAAGCTACTATTTCAGCAGTATCCTCAATAATCCCTGGCTTAACGATAACAGCAATTTCAACCAACAATGGATGCTGCAGAAATACTTGCTCAATTTCAGCAGGAATTAACCACATACCTTTTACTTTAACAAGACTATCTTTTCTCCCAATAAAATAGTAATTTCCTAACTCGTCACATCGATAAATGTCACCAGTTATCATGGTTTGGCCACGTAAAACTTGTTGTGTTGCTTTTAATTTTTGCCAGTAACCTTGCATAAAACCTTCACCACTCACTTCCAATAAACCTGGCTCTCCTGCTGCAACTTCTTTTGCATTATCGTTTACTAATCGAATCTGATAACCAGAAACAGCTCTACCTGTAGACCCAGCCACCGTATTATTTACTGAATTTGAAATAAATATATGAGTAGATTCTGTTGTACCTATACCTTCACAAATTGAAACACCATAGTGGTCATGCCACTTTCTCCAAAGAGGGATCGGGAGTTGCTCACCTGCAGAAACACAAAGCCTCAAACTATCAGCTTGTAAAGATAGTATCTCTTTTATAGCGTAAATACTTGCATAGGTATGTGGGATACCAAAAAATACAGTTACAGCATGATTATTGATTATATTAATATGCTCAAAAGGAGATGAATTGGGAGAAATTACTACAGAAGCATGAAAAAATAAGGGGAAGTAAATTGAGGTACCTAATCCATAGCTAAATGACATCGATGGAGCAGAAAAAATAACATCGTCCGGAGCTAGCTTCAAGATGTCCCTACCATAATTCTGAATTGCTACAACAGGATTGTAATGCAAGTGAATAACTCCCTTGGGCTGTCCCATGCTCCCAGAGGTATAGACCCAAAAAGCTTCAGCTTCCCTCGCAACTAAAACAGGCCGTTCAATTAATAACTGCCTTGCAAGCTGTTGGTCAAAACCTGGCTCATCAATTAAAACCCAATACATTTTATCGTATATTTCAGATTTAAATTTGGAATGCCACAAATTTCTTGAGACGATAAAATTTGCTCTGCAATCAGACAAAACATACTCAATATCATGATCAGAGTGCGCTTCATTAATAATAACAGCAATCCCACCAAGCCAAATGATGGCTAAAAAAGCATAAACAAAATTTATGTCATCAGAGAGTAAAATAACTACACGAGATTCCTGCTCAACACCTAGATTTTTGAGCAAACAGGAAAATTGTTTAACTCTTTGAATGAGCTCACCATAACTTATATGACTGCCACCAGTAATATATGCAACTCTATTAAACTCATTCGGCTTAATCGACGAGAATAAATAATCAATTAAATTAAATTGTTCTGGGAGGCTATCGTATACATGATAAAAACATTCCATATTAAAAACCATTCACTAAAACATAAATGAAATTATCTTTTAAATTCCAAGATAACTCCCAAAAGCAATTTAATTCGGCCACTCTTGCTTCTTGGTTAATTCTTACCTTGGCAGACCCATCTTTGCCAGGGAAAATTTCGATTTCATTCCAACTTCTTTCACTCATCCCACGCCCAAGTGCTTTACTAACTGCTTCTTTACCAGAAAAACAAATAGCTAGAAATAATTTGGAATCACACGAAGCTTTTGCCGCCTTAAATTCATTGACTGTAAATAAATAGCCAAGCACATACTCATCATAAGACTTTAATATTTTATAAAACCTTGATAAAGATAAGATGTCACAGCCAATAGTTTTTATCGTTTTTCCCATAATGTATACCAACCCAATGGTCGATGTTGTTTTTCGCTAGAAAAAGATAATACACGTCGTAATTCTTCTAACTTTAAATAGGGATGAAATATATCAATCAATTCATCACTCTTAATGCGCCGCGGTTGTGGCCCACCTGGAATTTTGTCTGAATAACTACGCAAAACAAATAATCCATTAGGACGCAGTAACCGTGTAATTGTCTTTGCATAAGGCTCACGCTCTTCATCGGTCAGGTGGTGGAATACTCCTTGCTCACAGATAACATCAAAGCTTTCGTCAGGAAAATCTGGCTTCGTTGCATCGCCTTGTTGGAAATTAATTTCAACACCATAAAATTTGGCCAATTGCTTACTAAGGGAAATAGCACTTTCAGATAAGTCAATAGAAGTGACATCCATGCCACGCACTGCTAAAAATACTGATTCAGTACCGATGCCACAACCTGCTTCCAAAACTTTCATGCCAGGTGAAATAACGCCCTCCCAAACTAAATTAATGAGTTCAGGCGATGCAGTGCCAGCAACCCAAGGATGACCAGCGGGTTTTTTCGTTGAATAAATTGTTTCATAAAAATCACGTGCATTACATGGTTTGATATTTTCCATATTTATCTCCAATTGTTTATGAGTTTTCATTTTTAGAAAGCATTAATTCTACGGTTTTACAGATATCTCCAAGCGAAATATCTTCCTTAGAGAAAACGTAGTCAATCCCATATTTTTTTTTTAGCTCCAGCGAAATAACAACGTTTTCGGTTGAATCAAGCTCCAAATCTTTTTCGACCAAGGCATTTTCAGTAACTATTTCAGGCTCCAAACCAAGTTTATTTACTAACGCATCTTTAATAGTTTCAAATACCATAAATTCTATTTCCCTTTTAAATAACTAATTTGATATTACCGACATCGATACGTTACTTCCTTCTCTCGCGCGAGAACTAAATAGCATATTGCTAAACGATCCTGATACTGGTTGGCTTTGGATATTAAGGTCAAGCCCATCATCGAGAAATTCAGTGTTGATAGTCGGGGGCAAAACTTGATTTTTTGCAGCAAGTAAACCCACAGCAATATCGGTAGCTGTGCTGGCTCCATAAAGGTGTCCATAACTTGCTTTGGGACATGCGATGTGTACTTTTAGATTAGATCTAAAAACTTCTTGAATCGCCTCTGCTTCAACCAAATCAGAAGCCAATGTGCCGGCAGCCTCAGGATAAATCACATCAATGTCATCTACCGAAAGATTTGCATTAGCCAAGGCTCTAACTTGTGAATATTGGTAATTTTTATTGTTCACACCATCAGCATCAGTTGTCATCGAGCCAAGATAAAGTTTACCGTATATATTTGCGCCACGTGATTCGGCATCTTCTAGCTTTTCCAAAATAAGAACAGTACTACCCTCGCCAAGCACTGTACCACTACGCAACTTGTCAAATGGACGGTAAACATTTAGATTTTGAGTAGAACTCGCAAGAACTCCTGTTTCGTAATAACAAATTATACCAAATGGTGTAAGAGGTGCTTCTGTTCCACCCGCTAAGATCAAATCACATTCTCCTTCCAAGATGGCCCTCACAGCAAAATATAGTGCTGAAGCACCACTGGCACGATCACAAATAAAACTTTTGCACATGCCTTTGATTCCATAAGTAATACTAACGTACCCTTGTGGAGAAGTTGGAAACCAAGCAGTTGCTTGCCAAGGATTCACGAATGGAGCACCGTCTCGATAAAGTTCAAAAAGACCACGTTCACAGATATCCCAACCACCTGCATTATTACCAAACCAAACGCCGACGCGATAAGGGTCATATTCCTGAAGATCAATGTCAGCATCATCTAGAGCCAGCTTCGATGCAGCTACTGCATAATGAGCAAACCGATCCATTTTTACTGCCAAACGACTAGGGAGAAAATCTTTAGGATTAAACCCATCGATTTGCCCGGCCACTTGAACTGGTAAGTGCTTGGGATCGAAGCGGGTAATAATCTGCACCGCATTTTTCCCCGCAATAAGATTATCCCAAAATTTTTTCTTACCAATCCCCAAAGGATTAACAAGACCAATTCCAGTTATCGCGACGCATTTACTCATAGCGCAGTCTCATCATACTTTGCAAAAATAGCTGTAGAATGTATTCCGCCAAAACCACTGGCAGTTACCATCCCATATCTAACTTTATGATACCTTGCTTTATTTGACACATAATCGAGATCACAATCATTGTCAGGAAACTCATAGTTAATTGTTGGGTGAATGACTGAGCGACGAATCGAACCTAATACACTTATAACTCCCATCAAACTCGCAGACGATAGTGAGTGACCTATCATTGATTTGGTAGAACTTATAGGAATATTTTTTGCATGCTCTTTAAACACAACTTTATATGCTGACGTTTCAAAAAGATCGTTTTGCGGCGTTGAGCTACCATGTGCATTTATATAATCAATTTCTTTCGGGGCTAAACCAGCTTTGTCCAATGAAAGCTGAACTACCGTTGCCATCGGTACACCATCAGCTGGCAAATCAGTCATGTGATGGGAGTTGCTTACACTAGCAAAGGATTTTACCTCAGCATAAATATGAGCCCCTCTTGCCAAAGCATGCTCTAATTCTTCGAGCACAACAACAGCAGCACCTTCAGAAATAACAAATCCTGATCGTTTTGCATCAAAAGGACGGGAGGCTTTATGTGGCTCACATTCTGTAGTCGACATAGCGTTAATAACGTCCAAAGTCGCATAGGTAAGATTTGTTAGAGGGGCTTCCGAAGCACCTGCTAACATAACATCTATCTCGTTGGAACGAATAAGATGATAAGCCATACCTAAGGCGTCAACTCCAGCTGTACAACCGGTTGAAACGGAAGTACATGGACCACTAAAATTAAACTTTTTTGCTAACAACATGGCAGGATAATTAAACATGCCAGAGTTATAAAAACGACTACCTACAGATTTATGCTGAATATGTGTTTTCCCGGACTCAGTCAAATCTTCAAAAATATTAACAATAGTTGGTGTTCCACCAATAGCGGAGGAGAAAATGATACCCATACGTTCTCCATAGTCATCAGAAACATCTGCAAGACATGAATCAATGATTGCTTGCTCACCCGCAGCAACACCATATTGAACAAATGGATCAAGATCCGATAAGCCTTCATAATGGTCTAAATTAACATGCGATTTAAGATCAAAATCTTTTATCTTACATAAAACAGAACTCTTCAAACCAATTTCTAGCATCCTAGGGTCACTGATAATATATGAAGTTCCTTTAGCACAGTTATCCCAAAATTCTTCTTTTCCTTGACCATTAGGAGCAATTATCCCAATCCCTGTGATAACAACACGTCTTTTCATAGCATATTTCTTGGTACCCAAAAGTTAATGTCCACGCTTTTTCTCCTTTTTCTTTTGCTGTTTAAGTTCAAAACGTTCCTGCTTAATCGCTTCTTTTAATTTACTGTTAAAAGATCGTCTTTCTTTTTTGTTTTTTTCTATTTCCAAACGTAGTGCATCCTGTGCTTTTGAAACAATATTTTTTTTAGAAATTTCCTTTTTCACTTCACGTTGTAAGCGCTTTGGATTAATTTTCCTTTTAACAATTTCATCTTCTTGAGGATTTGAAAATTTAAGCTGATCCATTTTATTTATAACAAATTCAAATACCTCAAAATCACGTGGTTCAGCACCAAATACAATTCTTGCTACGGAGTATTTCCCATCCTGTTCTTTCTCAAATATTCCCACCCAAAAAGGGGATTCAAAGAGAACTGTAAGCTTTATCACAAATATAGCTTTATGTAAGTACAGACAGTTGAAAAGGGTATTTATTAGCTAATTCATAATCAATAATATTACGTAAACCAAGTTCATCCATGACACACAAAACCTCCTTAATAAAAGCACAGCGTAGCTCATCATTAGATTGTCGCTTAATCCCATAAAAATTAAGCAGCTCTTGAGATTTAACATTAGGCGGACCAAAAAAATTTAAAGCATGCACATACCATTGCCGAATTTTTCGTATTAATTCTTCATCAATATTATGTTTTTCGATATAATGTTTAAGCTGTTTAAAACCAAATGCTTTATGCATTTGTTCATCAATATATATTTTTTCACAAGCGTCAGCCCAAGGCTTGAAGGAACTATTAGAAAAGTTTCCTACCATATGAGAGCCGGCCCGATCTAGAAACATATTATTTAGAACAATATCAATCCAATCGTTTTCATTATTGCCCACAGCAAGAATACCATCCAATGACTCAGTACTTTTACCGCTTGAGTTTTTTGATTTAGCTAACTCAAGAGCTTCTGATTCGTTGACACCGATCTTTTCCAAAATCTTATAAAGCATATGTGCGTGATTTGCTTCATCATAAACAACACGCGCAAAACTTTTACGCGTTATCGGATCAGGCGCTAAACGTAATTGCGCACCCATTTCACAAGCACCACAACGCTCAGCAAAAGCTTGAATAGCGAGAATGCGTTTTACATATTTCTTATAGTCTTCTGGACAATCATCAAATTGATTGTGATCAATTGATTTAGGCAAAAAAGTAAACTTAATCAACATGTTCTAGGTCCTTAATATTTTGTTGTGCAAGCAAAAATCTTTTTGACTTTCCCGAAGAAGTTTTAGGAATCATGTCAACATAACAAACAAAATGTGGGTACTCATGTTTTGCACCGCGCTTTTTACACCAGTCTTTAAGCTCAGTGGTGAGTTGCTCACTAGGTATATAATTTTCACTGAGAACAATAAAACCAAATAATCGCAACAATCCATCTGTTTCTTGACGACCAATAACAATTACTTCATTTACTGCTGGATGAGTTACTAATACTTGCTCAATTCTATATGGATAAACCCAGATACCAGAGACTTTAATTAGATCATTAACTCGTCCATGATAAAAATAAAACCCTTCCAAATCGATAGAGAACAAATCATTTGTTTTAAACCAGCCATCTATAAATCGTCGTTTACTTTCTACTTGATTATTTGAATAGCATGTCACATATGTTTCTCCCTTCACCATTAACACACCGATATCACCCGGATTAGTCAGTTGGTTAGTTTCGACATTTAGAAGCTTAACCTTAAATCCAGGAACAGGATAACCAGTACTTCCAGGTTTGAAATTATTAGGCCGATTGCTAATAAACGTACTCAATACTTCCGTGGTACCAATACCATCTAAGATAGAGAAACTTGTTTGTTGCTTCCAAGCATTAAAAACAGATAAGGGTAAATTTTCTCCAGCAGAAATACAAAGCCTGAAAAAATGTATCCCAAAATTTTTGGGAATAACCTTCAGCAATCGTTTATATATTGTAGGTACAGAGAAAAAAACAGATGGTTTATGAACAACAACTTGCTGATAGATTAGCTCAGGCGTAAGAAGCTCTTTCGGTGGAATAATTAACTTTGCTTTATTAAGCAAGGCAAAAAACAAAGTATTAAGACCATATGCAAAATATAGGCGAGATGTTGTAAAAATAATATCATTTTCACATAACCCCAAAATAATTTGGCCATAATTCTTATTCATGATGATTGGGTCTTGGTGTCGGTGCAATACAAGTGCAGGTGACCCAGTAGTCCCGGATGTATATAAACAAAAAGCTATTTCATTAACAATTACTTTAAGTTGTTTTAGTTGTTTTAATTGAGATATATTTAATTTAGTGGAAAATAATTCATCACAATTAATATAGTCAATTCCTAAATGTTTTGTCTTATGAATAAGAGAAGGAAGTAAGGATGCCGTAGCAATAATACAAGAACAATTAGCATTATTTATATATTCTGAGTAATTATCTAAAACCAAATTTACATTAAGAATACAAGGCACCAAACCTCGATAAATTAAAGCAAGAAAAATTATTATTGTTTCAATCGAATCTGGAAGCAAGCATGAAACGATAGTTCCTTGTGAGTATTTTAAAAAATAATTGGTGTTTGCGCAGGATTGAACTCTGTCTAATAGTTCTTTGTAAGTATATTTTTTATTTTTATCAATAAGCACTACACGATCAGAATAACCTTGCTCAATATGGCGTAAAAGTAATTCATTGATCAAACTATAAGTGACCATATCAAAAATGTTCTATCGTAAGAAAATTAGTTAAAAGTTCATAACCTTTTTCAGTCATTACTGACTCTGGATGGAACTGCACACCATAGACTGGAAAAAATTTGTGTCGCAACGCCATAATTTCACCATCATCAGATTCAGCTAAAACTTCTAATATGTCAGGGAAGCAGTCTTTTGATACAACTAAAGAATGGTAGCGCCCTACCTTTAATGGCGATGTGAGCCCGGAAAAAATATAGTGGCCATTGTGTCGAATCAGAGAGGCTTTACCATGCATAGGTTTTTTAGCACGTATTATTTGGGCGCCATATGCTTGGCCTATTACCTGATGCCCCAAACAAACACCAAAAATAGGAATAGTTTGACCAAAATTTGTAACAATTTCTAAGGAGATACCGGCCTTCAGGGGATCATAGGGGCCAGGTGAAATAACGATTTTATTAGGATTGAGCGTCGTAATTTCTTCAATCGTAATATCGTGATTTCTAACAACTTTGGTAGCGTAGTTTAGTTGAGTAACATATCGCGCCAAATTATGTACAAAAGAATCGTAGTTATCTATAAACAAGATCACCGATTTTTTCTCCTCCTTGAAGCACTTTTTTTAACGCATAAGCCTTGGTTAAGCTTTCTTCGTACTCCTCTTGTGGATTAGAATCAGCTACGATACCTCCGCCAGCCTGAAAATAAACCCGATCCTTTTTAATTATATAGGTACGAATAACTATTGATGTGTCCATGTTGCCATCAAACCCAATGTAGCCAATATTGCCACAGTATGCACCTCGTGCAGATGGTTCAATTTCATAAATAATTTCCATAGCTCTAACCTTAGGCGCTCCAGTAATGGAACCTCCAGGGAAAGTTGCTTTTAACAAGTCAATTGCATCTTTACCTTCAGCAAGTTTTGCCTCAATTGCAGAGACCAAATGATGTACGGTTTCATAACTTTCCAGATCACATAATTTAGTAACTATTACTGAATTGGGGTTGCAAACACGCGACAAGTCATTACGCATCAAATCTACAATCATCGTATTTTCAGCACGATCCTTTTCGCTATTCACCAGTTCATTAGCCAATAATTTATCTTTTTCAGCAATTTTTCCTCTTGGGCGGGTGCCTTTAATAGGACGAGTTTCAACCATTCCGTCCTGTAAACAAATAAACCGTTCAGGCGAGGCTGAGGCAATACAAATATCGCCAAAATTAAGAAAAGCAGAAAATGGAGCGGGGTTTTTCACCCTTAGAGCAATATACAGTTCAACTGGGCTCACCCCATCGGGTAGAGAGCTGGAAAAACATTGGGTTATATTTGCCTGGAAAATATCTCCCGCATTAATATATTCAATGGTTTTTTGTATTGCATCACAATATTCACCCAAGCTGAAGTTGGATGAAATATCGACGCCAGCTGATTGTTCACGAACATTAATTTTTGGTGTAGAGGTCTTAAAGGCTTTTTTAAAAAGCCAATTTGCACGGTCTTCCGCACGATTCTGACGCAGAGTCTCATCCACTTCAGGAAACCCCTGAGAAATTATCCAAGCTTGTTGCTGTAAATAATCGAACGCAATAACACAATCATAAAAACCAATATACATATCTGGGATTTCTATTTCATCCTTGTTAGCTTTAGGAACACGTTCTAAGTGATGCAATAAATCATAAGCCAAATAACCCATCGCTCCGCCTTGAAATGGCGGCAATTTTTTTACAGAGACGCCCTTGTAATCAAGTAAATGTTTTTTTAATAAATCAAAAGGGTTGCCGATAAATTCATCTTCATTGATGAAAACTATGTTATCTTTATTTTTAATTGTGAGGAAAGGATTAACACCGATGTAACTATAGCGCCCTAAAGTGTTTTGCTGCTTAGCACTATCAAGAAAGCAAAGCATAGGCTCATCAGCCAATCTTAATAACACTTGACTAGGGTCTATATAATCAATTTCTTTTATAAAAGGTGTCATACAAAACACGCTCCATTTTTTGGATTAACAAAGAGACTGAAATTTGCAATAAAAGTTAGCTAAATACAAATACCTCTCTAGCTCTTTGCATATACTGTAATGACTCTAAAGCAGTACTCTGCGCTAAAGCTTTTTGTTCGTCAGTAATGCAGTATCTTCTTAGCAACTTAATGCCAAAGGCAACATGATATCTTTCATCTTTAATTACTTTAGTGACGGTTTCTTTGATACTTTTAGGAAATCTATTTAATCCATACTCCAAGAACCCCAAAGCACCCGTTTCAGCGGCAATATTGTGTGCCGCAAGGCGTCCAATTAACGTATCAAGTCCAGGATAATATTCTTCCATCAAAAACTTCCATTCTTTAGGTGCTTTAAAGGATGAAAAATCACCGCCATATTGAACTAAATGATGGTTCAACCACCGGAAGTGATTACATTCATCTTCAATTTGGTGTGAAAAATATTTTAGGGCATCCACCTCTTCAATGGAGCGCATCCATTCGCCGATAAAGGAGACAGCTGCTCGTTCGTAATAAACAGCGAAGTGCAGCCAATGTTTAATGATGTCAGTAGAGAATAATTCTTGCTTTTCTATGCCTCTATCAATCTCCGGAGCTTCCTCACGAGAAAAATTTATCTTATCTAATAAATCGTCAATGAAATCATGAGCAACTTTCACGCTTCTCCTCAAAACTTATTTTTGGTAAAACAACTGTACCTGTTGTTGTGAAAAATCGCATCGACTTCATGCGATCGCCAGGCTCAACAAAAAAACACTGCTGCCAAATCTTTTCAGGTACTTGGATATACTGACCAGCTTCCATAATAACGTTAAATTTAAACCCTTTTTGGCTATAAAAGGTAAAACCTAATCGGCCATCAAAGAAATACCAAAACTCATTTTCAAAGTGATAATGAACGTCGCCAAACATTTTCATCACCATCGCTATATGTTCAAAATCGGGATAAAGGCAAACTACGTCAGCACGATAACCCCGTTTATTTGAATACTTTTCAGAAATTTCTGGAAAACTAGAGAGCAGTTGGATGCGCTGAGAATCTGAGATCGTATTTGGCTTCGCATATTCATGAGCTAATTTATTTAACTCAAAACGGCCAAACTCGATTCCTTCAGTGGAAAGAAACTGTTTTATTGAATGGAAGTCGCTGACACCGCTTTCTATGCCTATCAGCCATAGCTTCTCTTGGATTGTATTATTCTTTTGCATAAAAAATCCATTTAATTACTCACCATGTCATAGCCACATGGGACCTTACGAATAAATTCTATAAGAAAATACAATTTAACACAATGATAAAATATATTATGAAAACAATTTAATAATTTTATCTTTTTATTCTTAACTTCTATGCATTTCATCAGTAAGAAAGACTAATTATTAGAAATTATAGTGATAAAACTGCCATAGTTAACAGTGAAGTGGCAACTAGCCTTTCTGTTTCATCAGTAATCGCAATAGTCCATACTTGTGTACTCCGCCCCAAATGTAGAGGTTGGGCTTTAGCGTAAATAATACCAGCTTTTAACGCACGAACATGATTTGTGTTTAATGAAAGACCAACAACATCAGACTTAACACAAAAACTGGCAGCCATACTCCCGACAGATTCAGCTAATGCACATGACGCCCCCCCATGCAAAATACCCATCGGCTGGCGTACTTTGTTAGTAATAAGCATGCGGGCACAAAGATAATCATCACCAATACTAAAGAATTCAATGCCTAAATACTCCATAAGCGTGTTTTCTGTTTTCGCCCGTATTTCTTCAAGTGAGATTTTAGTCTTCCAGATCATTTTTACACTTTATTATCTATTTGCGGCAACAAAACCAAACATCATTTTATAGTTTCTTAACTTAATCTTAAGCATGTTGATTATGTCTTTGTCCGTGTGGAATATAACATTAGTAAAACCCAAATCTTCCAATTTACGAATAATTTCATTTGAGCAAAATTTCGATTTCCAAGGTTCATTATGTCTTTTTACATAATCCAAATTCTTTTTTAGACCTTTAATTTCTTCATCAGCAACATTTGTTTTAAATGCTGGAATAGCTAGCACAAAATCGAACGCCAATTTCATATGCGGCATTAGATTAGACAACGCCTCAATAGTTGAAAACACATTATGTTTTTCAAAGTAGTAAGTTGCGCCTTCCCAGATTACCAAGGTCGATTTATCTAAATCAAATCCTTTATTTAATAATTCTGCACTCAATAGAGCTGCAGCATCTGGATCTACTAAGTCAATTCCAAGGAACTTCATTGTTTCAGCATTTACATCGACTTGTTTAAGTAGCGGAAGACTAAGTTCAAGCGATAATGGATGATCTATGAAAAATTTCGGTTTATCTTTCCAGCCTGGACTGCTTAAACAACTAAAATCCAATCCACCACATATAACTACTAACTGTGAATAATTTTTGGCGTTCGCATTTAATAAATTAGAAAAATATTTTTTTCGAAAAAATATAGTATGAGTAAACATACCGCTAGAGTATTGATCCATTTTGATTCGATACTCATCGGCTTTTGGTAATAAATTATAAATAAGGCAATTGATCGGATCAAATCTCCGTAGTTCCTCATTAGATGCTTTTACAGCGCATACTGCTTGCATTGTTACGCTAGGTTTATTCAGTGACACGCTGGGGCACCTGTTGAATGGGCTGAGTTGTCGTTGATGAATACTCTGATGCGACGTTAGGCAAGTATTTTAATAACCAAACAATAGTTAGTGACAGTAAAGCAATGGCGAATGTTGAGCAAGTAAACGCAAATTGACTGGCATATGATGTTTGAAATCCTGCAGCCACCTTGGACATATAGGCATTGCTTAAAATTGTACTGGATAATGCTAAACCCATTGTGCTACCAAGTTGTCGGAAAAAACCAGTAAACCCTGCTAGACTACCGCGCTTATGCTCCTCAACCACGCTAAATAAGAAAGTCATCATGCAGGCAAGTAAAAATGAAGGCCCACAACCGAACACAAATAACCCTGGCAACATAATTAAATAGTTTTGACTCCAAGCGCTCGCACCAACCCAAACTGACCCAAAAACCAAACAAAAAGCTCCCATCGTAACAGGCAATCTTGGCCCATGTTTATCCATCAACCATCCAGCAATAGGAGAGACAATCATGATTGGTAAAGTTACTGGAATTAAACCCAAACCAGCCTGAGCTGCGGTAAATTTCAAAACTTCTTGCATGAATGAAGGCCAAAAGGCTATGCTCACAATAGCAAACTGCGTTAGGATAATAATTGTAATGCCAACGCGGACAGGCAGAGCAGATAGCATTTTTAAGTCCAATAATGGCTGAGAACGGTATTTTTCCGCCTTAATAAAAAACAAAATTGAAACTGATGAAATCGCAACTAAGCACCATAAGATTGGTGAATTCCAACCTAAAACAACACTTTGTAATAATGCCACAATTAATGGAGTTATAGATAAAGCTAAACAAGTCAAGCCAAGCCAGTCGACCTTTCTTAATGTTTTTCTGATGGCCTTACTCGCCACTATTCTAGTAGCCTTATTAATGGCAAACATACTAAATAATGCAAAGGGTAAATTTAACCAAAACACCCATCGCCAACCTAAATACTGAGTAACAACCCCACCAATCATTGGTCCAATTGCTAAAAAGATGGAAGCAACGGCAATATAAATCCCCATCATTTTTCCTCGTTCTTGTGGAGATACTACACTAGTGATGATCACAGCAGATGCAGGCAACATGATAGCAGCGCCGAGACCTTGTAAAACACGCCCTGCAATCAATTCGACACCATTAAATGCTAGTGCACATAGACATGACGCAATTAGGAAAGTAAAAATACCAGCAACAAAGAATTTTTTATGGCCATAAATATCTGCAAGCTTCCCTCCTGGAATAATCAGCACTGCAATAACCAACAAATAAGCGTTTAATACCCATTGCAGACTTAACCCACCCATCATCAGTTGTTGTTGAATGCTTGTTAAGGCAACAGGGACAGCAGATTGATCTAAAAATATCAATGCCAGAGAAGCAATCATCCCAAATAATACTAACCACTTAGCATTTTTCACCTCAGTTAAAATCGTTTCCATGAACCATCCTTGTTCGAACGTTAGAATTAAAAGTCAATCCCTGCAGATTATTTACCGCCCTGCGCGGCGTATACAAATATCGTTGGCAAAATACTAATATAATTACCTGTTCTTGCTGTCTTTACTCAAGAATTTATACATATCAAGAACAAGTTTATCGTATCATTATATCATGTGCTATTAGCTGATCCTTTTTATTTATAAAATAATTGCCTATCAAAAATAAAAAACCTATATTCATTGATCAATGACATTATAATAAGAATGCAAACTTACCGAAAAAATAAGGCAATTACGTTAATAATCATGTAATAACATCGATATTCTACCTTTTTAAATAAATATTATTCATATCGACCTTTCTGCCTCACCGCTAAGTATCTTAAGTAATGATCCATAATAACTAAGGCCGCCATAGCTTCGACAATTGGAACAGCTCGTGGTAAAACACAAGGATCGTGCCTACCCTGAGCCTCGAGTATGATTTCCTTGTTTTGCACATTCACTGTTTTTTGTTGTTTACAAATAGTAGAAACGGGTTTAAAAGCAGCTCTGAAATAGATATCTTCTCCATTTGAAATGCCCCCTAAGGTTCCGCCGGCATAATTTGAAATAAAAGCTGGCTTACCGTTTTTTATTTCCATAAGATCATTATGTTCGCTACCACGCATGCAAGCAGATGAAAACCCTGAACCTATTTCAAATCCCTTAGCAGCATTAATACTTAATATAGCTTTACCTAAATCGGCTGATAACTTATCAAATACGGGCTCACCCAGCCCCGGTATGACATTGCGAATAACACATTTGATTACTCCACCAATAGAATCGCCTTCTTTTTTAACTTCTTCCACTAATGCAATCATTTTTTCAGCCGCAATAGGATCTGGACAGCGGATAATATTGCTTTCGATAGATTCTTTCATTACTGATTTATAGTCGCATGTTGTACGTATTTCACCCACCTGTTCTACATAACTGATAATTTCTATATTCATTGCCTGCTTTAGAATCTTTTTCGCAATTGCTCCCGCTGCGACCCGTGCAAGTGTTTCTCTAGCCGATGACCGGCCACTACCACGAAAATCTCGTAAACCATATTTCATTAAATAAGTAAAATCTGCATGCGATGGCCGATAAACATTTTTTAAGGATTCATAATCCTCTGGACGCATATCTGTATTAAAACAAAGCATTAGGATAGGCGTACCGGTTGTTTTTCCTTCAAAAAAACCAGATAAAATATGAACTTGATCATGTTCGTTGCGTGGTGAGGTAATACGACTTTGACCTGGTTTACGTCGATCTAATTCCATCTGAATTTCTGATTCCGAGATAGCGATACCTGGTGGACAACCATCAAGAACCACACCCACTCCACCCCCATGCGATTCTCCAAATGTAGTAATTCTAAATAAATTACCAAATGTATTTCCTGCCATAGCTTTCACATCTCGATAACTTTTTCTAATGCTTGTTTAACAATGCGATCATCAATTCCATGAACAAATTGTTGTTGCGACACATACACATGACCAATCTGATTTAATAAAACATAGTTTACTTTTCTAAAACGTACTTTTTTATCAATTTTTGTCGCTTGAATTAATTTACCAAAATCATATTTTTTTAAGTCACTACCATGAATATTTAGACTCGCAATTAAATTTTTAATAATGATTAACTGATCAAAATCTAACAAACCTGATAAATGAGAAATAGTCGCTTCGACCAATATCCCGTAAGCAACGGCATATCCATGCAACAAATTATAATTCGATAATTTTTCCAAAGCATGTCCAATTGTATGACCAAAATTAAGTGTGTTTCGTTCAGTTTGATCTTTTTCATCTTGTGTTACCACAGCCGCTTTAATACGGATAGCTCGAACGATGACTTCATTTAATGTAACTTTATTCCCTTGAATAATTGAATGAAGATAAGATTGGATGTAATAAAAACTTTTTGCATCGTGTGTCAAAAACATTTTAATACATTCAATTAATCCATTAATTAAATGGGTTTTCAATAAAGTTTTTAACAATGAAATATCTACAACAACACAAAGCGGCTGATAAATACTACCGATAAGATTTTTACCAAACCTCGTATTAATTCCCGTTTTACCACCGATACTACTATCTACCATAGCCAATAAAGAAGTTGGAATTTGAACATATGCAATACCACGTAAAAATGTAGCTGCAATAAAACCAGCAATATCACCTACAACACCACCACCGAGCGCTAAAATTAAAGTATCCCGATCACAATGGTGTTTATACATATCACGCTCAATGTTTTGCTTAGTTTTGTAGTTTTTAGATTTTTCTCCCGCCTGAAAAGAAAATAATAAAGTAAGATATCCTAGTGCACACAATTCTTTTTTCAAACGCAGGCCATATAATTTTTTTATATTGCTATCGGTAATAATTACAAGTTGACTAAATTTCTTTTTAGGCAACCAACTAGAACAATCAAATAAAGAGCGTCCAATTAAAATAGCATGAGTACGATGCTCAGCAATTTGGTTTATAAAAATATCTTGCACTAACATATATTTCTTTTAGTTCATATAAGTTTTCATTGATTGCATATTAACAGCTTACGTAAAAAATTTATCCGATCTAGCGGGTACATTTTACTTGTTAGCAATTCAATTTGTTTTAATCCTTGACCTATAAACATATCCAATCCAGAAATAACTGTTGCCCGATTTTTTTCTGCCTGTTTCAAAAATGTCGTTTTCATAGGATTATAAATCATATCAAAAACAACCTGTTTATTATGAAACGTCATATAAGGTAAGGGAGATTTATGGACGTCTGGATATAATCCAATCGATGTCGTATTTATGACGATGTCAAAAGACTGTTTTATGTAATCATCCTGAACAATAACTTCATTTCCAAATTCATTTGCTAATATAACTGCCTTCTCTTTTGTGCGATTCAGCCAGAAAATGTAGGCATGGTGTTTTTTAAGAAAATATCCGATCGCTCTTGCTGCACCACCTGCACCAATGACAAGCACTTTTTTATTTTTTATCGTAACCTTGCGTAAAGCAAAAGCGATGCCCTCTATATCTGTGTTATATCCATATAATTTACCCTCCCGTTGAATAATGGTATTAGCGGCTTTAAGTGCCTGAACTTCTGAACTACATACATCCAAATATTGTATGACTTGTTCTTTATAAGGCAAAGTCACAGCAGTTAACTCAATTGATAAAGTTTTAATAGTTTGAATGACAGCTTTCAGTGATCTATGGGGTTGTGCTAAAAGCACGTTATCAATCTCAAGTTCTTTGTAAATCGTTTGATGTAAAAAAGGGCTTTGTGAATGCGTTAAAGGATAACCAATCACCATATTTAAACGTGTTTTATGGGTTATTTTCACATTGCAGGTACTCTATTAATATATTAACAGCATCTTTATACCCTTGTTCTTTTTTTCCTTTAATAACTTTGATACACGCAGGGGAAATAACTGAATGTTTACGCCATGCTTCTCGTTGGTCGATATCAGACAAATGTACTTCTACTACTGGCAAACGAGTATCAAGCAATGCATCATACAGTCCATAGCTATAGTGTGTGAAAGCACCCGCATTGATAATAATTCCTGAACTATATTTTGTTTCCGTTTGTAACTTATCAATCAAAGCGCCTTCATAATTGGATTGATAAGTAGTTACTTTATAACCAAATTTTTTCGCTTCATTTTTAGTAAAAATTTCTAAATCCTGTAGTGTTAGAACGCCGTAATGTTTTGTTTCACGTTTGCCAAGGATATTTAAATTAATACCATGTAATAATAAAATATTGTGTGCACTTTTAATTATTTTCAAAATAAACTCGTGCCTGATGGATTGCATTATCTAGAGGTGTGCTATTATCTACGCTGTATTGAGTAAGCCTTTTATAAATTGCGCTTCTTTTCTCCCATAAACAAATAAATGATTCGTAAGCGTCTTTATCAGAATCAAAAAAAGCAGGACGCCCTGCAACCATAATCCTTTCAAAAACAAGACTGGGAGAAGCGATAATATGCAGTAAAAAATGGGCTTTAATTTCTCTCTGATTATTTTCATCTAACACCGTTCCGCCTCCCAATGCGATAACAGCAGATGGTAATTGCAAAATTTTCTGTAACACTAATCGCTCTTGTTTCCGGTAATAATGTTCACCATATAACTGCATGATTTGTCGACAAGTAAGAAATTGTGCATGCTGTATATCGAAATACTTTTCGAGTTCATTATCTAAATCAATAAATTTTTTTTTTAGAACTTTTGCTAATTGCTCACCAATCACCGTCTTTCCTACATGCTTAAATCCAAATAAAATAATATGCTTATTAGTCAATTTTTTTAAAGTCAATCCGCGCCCCCAAAGCTTTCATTGCCTCAACAAATCCTGGGTAAGTTTTAGTAATCGCCTCTCCATCTGTAATAACAGTTTCCCCATCTGCTAGCATGCCAGCAATAGTGAGAGCCATCACTGTGCGGTGATCAGCATATCCTTTAACAATGGTTCCATTCAGATCGCTTTGATAGATGGTCATACCATCTATATGCTCTTCTATCTTTGCACCCATACGTTTTAATCCTTCTGTCATCGAGCGGATACGATCAGCTTCTTTAATGCGAGCCTGCTTGACATTAAAAATTTCTGTTTTTCCTACGGCTTGTGTAGCAATAACGGCCAATGCAGGTAAAAGATCAGGAATAGAATTAGCATCAATCGAAATACCATATAATGTTTGTCCGCCTTTAATTTGTATTTTTTCTTGCTCAGCAGCAATGTTGGCGCCCATTTTTTTTAAAAGAGAGATTAATTGCTTATCACCTTGCGCATCATTCATATCCAAACCATGCAATTCTACTGAACCTGGAAATAAAGAAGCTGCTGCAAGCAAACACGACGCGGAAGAAAAATCTCCAGCAATGATGGTCTGAAAAGATTGATAACATTGCCTGCCGCTGATAGAGAAAATATCAACTCCATTTTTTTCTTTGTGATTATATTGGATCCCTTGTTGACTTAACCAAGCTAATGTCATCTCAATATAGGGACGTTCATGTAAATCCTTAACACTGATAACACTATCTTCTTGAGCACAGGGCAAACTAATTAATAAAGCAGATAAATATTGTGAAGTAATTCCATCAATTTCAACCTCCCCTCCTTTTAACTGTCCTGAGACTAAAATGGGAAATTGCTCTTCTTGTTCAGCATATTGAATAAACATTCCCAAAACATTCAATGCATCTATTAGGGACTTAATGGGACGCGCTTGCATCTGCTCACTACAAGTGACAAAAATAGAGCTCATGTAATTCTTACGTAAGCCCAATAATGGTAATATAAACCGAGTGGTAATACCTGAATTGCCGGTATGAATTTCGTGTGCTACATGTGTAAAAGGGAAGCCATTGCTAGTTAGAAATAATGTACTATCTTGCAAAATGATTTCAGCTCCCAATGCTCGACAAATCCGCATCGCAGTTTGCGTATCATCTGAATCTACTACATTAAATAAAATCGATTTGCCTCTCGCAAGCAAAGCAAAAAACATGCCACGTATACTTTGGGACTTTGAACCAGGTAAAACTGTTTTTCCGTACAAGTTTAAGGTTTTATAAACAACTAACTGCACAATCTTATTTTGCTCCCTGCGGTAAATTAACCTGCTACCCCTCAACAATATACCTATTCACTAATAGGGAAGAAACATTAGCTGGGGATTCTACTCTTTTATTTGAGATAAGGTTTCATAAATTCACTTTTTTTATTTTAGCATTGATTAGAATAGTACTAAACATTGAATAAATTCATCTTGCATTATTACTGCTCTCGACAATATGGATATGATGGGACCTTTTTTCTCCAAAGGGAGGCATCCCTTTAGAAAGTATCCAATGTGATATATCTGAATTCTCTTTCGAAAAAACGTATGCTAATGTTTCAAGTGGTTAAATCCAATGTTTAGCTTCAGTCATAGATTGTAGAATAATCAAAATATCAATAATTGGTTTACTTGAAAGTCCAGCTACTGCTGTATTTCCTATATGTTCAATTGATATATATGATAATGAACCTGCTATTCTTTTAATTACATTAATTTCAGCTTCCGCTAATTTAGGCCAGACAGGATTATAAGACTCTATAGTTATATTGTCTTTCGCGTTTAATTGTACAGATTTTGCCGATCCAGTTTTATAATTGATCATTTGGACGAAGGAGCTTTTTCCATTAACATAATTTTCAATATCTCGAGGAAATACTTCTGCTAATGACTGTTTTACCAGTGAATATGCTTGGGCATAATCATCATGCTTAAGCATGAAGTCTTTGAATAATAAATTGCGTTTGAGTTCAGGCGCGCCTACCTCAAATAAATGAATATTAAGTGTTCTTTTAGTTTTAGATTTCCAATAAAAACGACGTCCAGATATTCCGTATTCTCCCATACAAACATAACGTAGCTTCTCGAATTCATGATTTAATGAATCTACTAAACTAATGTCTTTGACAACCGGAAGAACATCAACGATTGGCTTAGCATAAATATTTGGTATGGCTGTGCTACCTATATGATGAATTTGGATACAGTTTTCTTTTAGAATTAATTTAATTTCATTTGCAGCAACAGAAAATATATTTGCCCATTCGGGATTATATTTTGTTAGTTCGACGAGTTTAATTTTTTCGTTAGGATCAATCATATTTCGCTTATTATTTAATTCTGTGTTTAGTACTATTCTAATCAAAGATAAATTTAAAACCAACAAGGTAAATACAATGAAATCCAAACCCAAAAAGCTTGGTTTATTTATGCTAATTGCCCTAGTTTGTGGCAATATGATTGGCTCAGGCGTATTTTTATTACCTTCTAGCCTGGCTGCATTAGGCAGTATCAGTTTATGGTCTTGGGCAGTAACCGGATTTGGGGCACTTATTTTGGCGTTATTATTTGCTAAAATGAGTATTTTAGTACCATACAGTGGTGGGCCCTTTGCTTATGCATACGCTGCTTTCGGGGAATTTATTGGGTTCCAAACTGCATTTAATTATTGGTTAGCATTGTGGATTGGCAATGCGGCTATTGCTGTGGCCTTTGTCGGTTATCTTCAAGTGTTTTTTCCTATACTGCAATCCTCTTTGTATAGCTGTACTACTGCTATTGCCTTAGTATGGGGGCTTACTTTCTTTAACCTATTGGGCGCACACAAAGCTGGCGTTTTACAGTTAATCACTACCATTTTAAAGCTAGTGCCTCTATTAATTGTTGGGTTATTTGGCTGGTTTTATTTCCATCCTTCTTATCTCACAGACTATAAAAATCTAACCGAGCACTCAAATTTCTCAGTTATTTCAAGTGGGGCACTATTAACATTATGGGCATTTATCGGTTTAGAGTCAGCTACAGTCCCTGCTGGTGAAGTAGAAAATCCAAAAAGAAATATCCCTTTGGCAACTATCGTTGGCGTACTGCTAACAATCTTCATTTATATATCTTGCTCGATTGCTATTATGGGTATGATTAAAGCCAGTACATTACAATATTCAACCGCACCTTTTGCTGATGCTGCACAAATTATCTTTGGTCCTTTAGGTAAGTCCTTGGTCGCCATTGGAGCCATCATTGCTTGCTTTGGAACATTGAATGGATGGATTTTGTTACAGGGACAAATTACTAAAGCAGCCGCTGATAGAGGACAATTCCCAGCTATTTTTGGCAAGATCAATCGTTTTAATAGTAACCATTGGGGTCAAATATTTACGTCAACATTAATTTCTGTTTTATTACTAATGACTGCGAATAAAGGACTTATTAATCAATTCAATTTTACTATTTTGTTGGCATCTATATTATCCGCTGTACCTTATTTATACACTGCTCTAGCTACTATTATTACCATAAAACGCTCAAAAACAATGGTTAAAAACAGTAGTTTTTATATAACTATTGCTCCTTTGGGTGCGATCTACACGATATGGGCAATCTTTAGCGCAGGCCAAGAAATTGTTTATTATTTAATGCTCTTACTAACGGCTAGTCCTCTACTGTATACGTGGTCTAAATCAATAAAAAAACTAGATGTTAAAACTAAAAATACATTAAACTTAACAATAAACTCTACTGAATTTAGCGCTATAGAGGAACTTTCAAGTTAGAGATATTGAATTTAATTCAAAAATTAAACCAAACGGCATCCTTTTTTATAAATCTAATGTGATTTCTTTCTGGAATAAATGAATCCCACACAGATAAGTAGACTACATTGAATATCTATAATTGTTTGCGTAAGCTTGAATGCTAATTTCAATATTCGGGTATCTTAATAACTAAAAAATCCATGTGCGACTTTTGCGCGACTGAACATGACGCTCATCGCCATTATTATACATTTGTAAGGGTCGTCCAGTTTATAATAATGTTGTTTTTTCAATAAGTTACGATATAAGTGTGCGACTGAAAATCTTTGTGTCGGTGGTTCGATTCCACCTTCGGCCACCAGATAAATCAAACACTTACATCACTTTCAAACTTTCCCTCAAATTCCCGTGCGGGAGTTTTGCGGGAGCTGTCACTTTTCTTTCTAAACGAAGTACAGTCAATTGAGGTTTTTCTTCTCCACATATCTTATTGGCTGCTCGAATTAAATTACCCAACTCTACTTGTGAATAGTGAGTCGTAATACGACTACTTTTATGCCCAAGCAAATCTTGCCTATCTTCAAAGCTTACTTCAGCGGCACGCAATCGACGACCAAAGGTATGTTTCAGATCATGAACTCTAACATAAGGAAAGCCTGCCCTCTTACGGGCTTTGATCCAAGCTGAATTTAACATCCGTGTCACTGGCTTACCTTTATAAGTAAAAACATAGTCCCGATGAGAGCCTCGTACTTCTTCAATAACCTGATGCGCTACTTCATTTAAAACAACTAACCGATCTTTACGATTTTTCACTCGCCATGCAGGAATGATAAATACCGATCCTTCTGGTATTTTAACTTCCCATTCCCATCTTAAATTACAAATTTCAGCTTCCAGTTTAAAAGCTCTGTTTGCTCAACAGTCGAAATTTTCAACCAGTCCGGTGTCACGGCAATTTCATTCAGATTAACAGAAATATTAGCAAGATCTACCGCCAAACCTATTCCTTTAGCTTTTAAAAAAGCTTCTTTCCTAGTCCAACAACGAAAAAAAATTTCTTCTTTTTCTCGTTGACTCTTCAAAGTTAAAAAAAATTTCTTTTCAGATGGAGAAAAAATAGTTTCGCTTAGACTTTCTATTGATCGCTTTTCATCGTTATATTCTATATCGATACCTATCGAATCTTCCACTGTTATTGCTATAAGAATAAGGTCGCACGAATGTGATATGTTAAACTGAAGTTTCAATGGGCTTTGTAAATTAGCTAGTGCAGGTTTTCCATAACTTTCGATTTTAAAGTGTAAGCATTGCGGATCACAATCTAAATAATTAGCCAGAATCAACCGCTTCATGCTATGTGTTACTTGATAACGATATTGATCGCGCTCAAATTTAAATCGTTCCGAACGCTTTATCTCTTCAGGTGAAAGCAATGAGATAAGATCATTGAACGGGTGGTTAACGTTATTCAGATCGACTAGCCAAATATGTAATTCTGATCGAGAAATCGATAAGTTGACGGGCGGCCTTTCCCATAAAATCGAATTCATATTATTATAATCTTAAAAAAAATATGCTTATCTGCGCTCTAAAAAATTTTGTTGAATTAAATAATTATTTAACTTTACTAAGCTTGAATGCTAATTTCAATATTCGAGTATCTTATCCCTAAAAAATCCGCGCGCGACTTTTGCGCGACACCTAATTTTACATAGCTCTTTTAAGCACCGTGAGTAGCGAGTACCTTGACCTACTCCACAAATTTTATTCGCAGCATGAATTAAATTACTTAATTCCGCTTGCGTCCACCACGCACTGCCCCATTCTGGGCTGCGCGCAGTGGTTCCCACAGTCGACTCTACGACGTGATGCGTTTCCTGCTTCGCCGTCAACGCACCCGTATTGGGGACTCATTGAGTTCGCATTGCTTTCGCGATGCTCTCCTGTCTTGTCGAACGCGTCGATCTATTTTAAACATACTTACTATTAAGTTTAGAACAAAATATCAATATGCTATTTTTACTTGACCAAAACATTAGAATTTTCTTGTTCCATCCTGATTCCGCTTCCCCAAAACGAGATTCGGTTCTAAAGGCTTAGAATTCATTATTATATTTTCTTCTTTATCTAAGGTAAAAAAAAAATGAGCATTATTTTTTTTTTCAAACATTTCTACTTCATTCTGATCAATCTTGGTTTTGGATGGACCCGGACGATTAAAAAATGAAAAACTTTCACTTTTGGTTTGTTCTTCTCTTGATTTCAAGTTGTTATGATATTTAATAATTTTTTTTAAAAAGTTATCCGGAGATTTTAAGTCGAAGTAGGTTGCTAATACAGAAAAAAAATACTTTATTTGATTTTTATCACTATGAAATGCGTCTTTTAAATTTAATTCATGCAAACACGCTTCCAAATTTCTTTGGCTGAGATAGGAAAGAATTTCCTTTTGCGAGGAATACCCGTCAACACAGAAAGCTTTTTTTAATTCATTTACAGGAAGAATGAATAGACAAAATAAATCTTCAATTTTAAATTTTTTAATTTCACCATTTGTAAGAACTATTCGGTTGTTTTCAACAATATCTTTTAGTTCAGGATCTCCCAATTTACTCAATAAATATAAATTTTCTTTATCAATATTATTTAATTTTTGCAAATCTTCTTCATCATCACGTTCATATTCATCACGTTCATATTCATCATCATCTTCATTCGCATTAATGGCAATATGGTCCGGAAAAAGAGCGTGCATAAGCGATCCCTCTTCAACATTAAAATTCGGTAAATTTTCGAGTTTTAAGGTTTGATATACAATTCTATATTTATCAGCATTTAAACATACTGACAAATTGTAACTGTTCTTGATAAGTTTACGACACTCATCGTAAAAAAATTCACATACAATTGAACATGTTTTTGGATTTTGATCCATAAGAATTGATATCAAATTAGAATCGTCCTTAAGAATAGATAAAAATTCTTCTTTAAAAATTCCCAGTACGATGTTGAGCTGATTTTTAGTTAGATAATCAAAAATAGGCAAAATAGAATGTAAATCTTTAAAAATTTCACATATAATTCTGAGTCGCGCATCCGTTAAATCTTTAAAAATATTAATTAAACTAACATTAATATTACTTAGAATAGAAAACAGCTTGTTATTAAAAAACTTACATACCTCCTGGAGCCGATCTTCCGCTAGATCATTAAAAAGCACTGCTAAATAAGAGACTTGTGTATCCTGGGACTGTTCTTCTTTCAAAACTTTACATACGAAGCTAAATTCTTCGACAGGGAGGTAGTCAATAAAAATTTTAAAATCAGCAGTATAAATAATAGAAAGCAGCTGTTCTTTAGAGGAGTCCAGCATAATAGAGCATAGGTTGCTCTTAGTTAAACATTCAATAACTTTTTTAAAATCAGCACTACTTTTTATAATCAATTTCCAGCGTTCTTTGTCGAAATTCTGTAACAGCATCATGCGTTGTTCAGAAGTCAAATATATGAAAGCATCGCTAAAGTGAAATATGTTTTCAATTTTCAAAAGGATAATATCTATGCATGCATCAAAAATAACAGCACGCTGATTGTCTTCAGTAAAACATGCGAGAGCTTTTTTAAAATCAGCACTACTTTTTATAACCAATTTCCAGCGTTCTTTGTCGAAACTCTGTAACAGCATCCTGCGTTGTTCAGAAGTCAAATATATGAAAGCATCGCTAAAGTGAAATATGTTTTCAATTTTCAAAGGTATAATATCTATGCATGCATCAAAAATAACAGCACGCTGATTGTCTTCAGTAAAACATGCGAGAGCTTTTTTAAAATCAGCACTACTTTTTATAACCAATTTCCAGCGTTCTTTGTCGAAACTCTGTAACAGCATCCTGCGTTGTTCAGAAGTCAAATATATGAAAGCATCGCTAAAGTGAAATATGTTTTCAATTTTCAAAGGTATAATATCTATGCATGCATCAAAAATAACAGCACGCTGATTGTCTTCAGTAAAACATGCGAGAGCTTTTTTAAAATCAGCACTACTTTTTATAACCAATTTCCAGCGTTCTTTGTCGAAACTCTGTAACAGCATCATGCGTTGTTCAGAAGTCAAATATATGAAAGCATCGCTAAAGTGAAATATGTTTTCAATTTTCAAAGGTATAATATCTATGCATGCATCAAAAATAACAGCACGCTGATTGTCTTCAGTAAAACATGCGAGAGCTTTTTTAAAATCAGCACTACTTTTTATAACCAATTTCCAGCGTTCTTTGTCGAAACTCTGTAACAGCATCATGCGTTGTTCAGAAGTCAAATACATGAAAGCATCGCTAAAGTGAAATATGTTTTCAATTTTCGAAGGTATAATATCTATACATGTATTAAAAACAACAGCACGCTGATTGTCTTCAGTGAAACATGCGAGAGCTTTTTTAAAAGCAGCACTACTTTTTATAATCAATTTCCAGCGTTCTTTGTCGAAACTCTGTAACAGCATCATGCGTTGTTCAGAAGTCAAATACATGAAAGCATCGCTAAAGTGAAATATGTTTTCAATTTTCGAAGCTAGAGTTTCTTTAACTAAATTAAAAATAAATTCACGTTGTTCGTTAGTTAGATACTCAAAAATATTTTTTAAATCAGCGCCACTATGAATAATATACTGTAGCTTTTCTTTGTACGCACCAAACATAATTGCACGTGAATTTGCTTCTTTTAAACATTCAAAAACACTATTAAAATCACCACTATTCTTTATAATCAAGCTCCAATTTTCTTCTTTGATGAAATTCTGCAACAGCGTTGTGCGTTGTTCAGAATTCAAATTTTTAAAAACTTCAATAAAATCTGATATATTCTTAATTTTCGAAAGTATAATATCTATGCAAGCATCAAAAACAATAGCACGTGATTTGGTCCCTTTTAAACATTCAAAAACACCTTTAAAATCTGCACTACTCTTTATAATTAGAAGCCAGCAATCTTTGATACTCTGTAACAGCATCATCTGTTGTGCAGAATCCAAAAATAGAAGTGTTTCTTTAAGACAATTACAATTCTTAATAATTACTGGCCATTCTTCTTTTAAAGTGTCAACTAAGGCACTGCTAAGCCAAGTATTTAAATATCTAAAAATAGATTTCAGTGCATACCCTTTTCTAAGAATCGAAAGCAAAGTTTCTTTGATATCGGTAAATATAAAATCTAATTGATCAGCAGTTAATTTTTTAAAAATAGGTTCCAGTTCGGTAGGATTGTTTTCCAGCTTATGCACAACATTAATCAGCTCTTTTTTTAATGCAATATTTATAGACAGATCATAAGTTTTTAGCTCTTGGCTGCTATAATAAGTTTGGAAAGATTCAAGCAAAAATTTGCATTCAATAACTGCACGTTGCTTGCTTGGTAAATATTGAGAAACTCCTTCATAACCAGATCTGGTTTTAATAATAGAGGACAAACCTTCTCCTAAGGCTTCACAAACTATTTCCCGCTGTGTTAGGCTGAACCACTCAAGACAGGATTTAAGGTGTTCGTTTGTTTTGATAAGCTTTGTGATATCAACAGTATTAAGCAAAGGACCAAAGGATTCTCCCGGTAGCTTAGCAAGAAAATGTAGATCTTCAACTTTTATAACACGCAATATTTCTACAGAATTAATCGTACAGAATAAATTTATTTTTTCATTGCTTAATTTTGATAAGTAATTGATTAACTCATGAATATCTTTTAAGCCTGGAACAATACACATTTCTTTAGAAATATTTTGAGTAATAGCTTCTAAAGCATCACATCCAAAATAGGTATCTTCCTTTAATTGGCGATTAAGCACTGTAATTTTTTGCTTAAAACGCAGTATTAGCTCCTCCACTTTTTTATGATTTTTAAGGTCTATTTCTTCATTTATTGTAATTTTGATTAATTTTTCCTCATTCCCTCGAATAACTTCTTGCAATTTTCTTTGACGTATATCGAAGCAGCTAAGAATGTCGTTATTTTTAGTTTTATCTGATGCTAAATCTTTTATTAACTCTATTTCTTGTTTTATTGTTGGAATACTTTGTATAAAATTTTCCTCTAATTTATCCCAAAAAGTCATAAACTCTACAATCCCTGCATAAGCTAATTCACCTGCTTTATCTTCTTTACCACTTCCTATTACACTGTTGTCTTTCAATGTAGTATGTAATTTCTGCAATTTGTTGAGCAAAGAAGGAAAGATCGAAGAGAAATATTCATCAATCGTATCTCCAATATTCTTTGTTAACTCAGAATGTTTATATAAACGTGATAATTCGCTTTCTGAAAATGATGCTTGAGATTCTAAATGTTTCTGATGATCGAAATAGGGATTATAGATATCTTTAATTTCTTTAAAATCAATGAGTTCATGATGGGTGAGTAACGCAATAGGAATTAAGAAATCCTGACTTGAAGGCCCTCGGTAATGACTCATAACATGAGTTTCAAGCACTTTATGCAAATCAACTTCATTTAAATCGGGATATTTTGCATCATAACTTTCATAACAAACAGTCGGCATTAAAAACCGAATAGCGGGCCATTCAGAATCATTGTAATAAACGGCCAAGTATTTAGAAAGATAACATAAAAATTTAGTAAGGGGATGTTTAGGTAAAGCAGTATAGGATAATAAACTGCCATTAATTAAATTCCAGTTAGCGCTAAGGAGCTCATGAAAACTTTTTACAGCTACTTCCTCATTATTTTCGGTCGTTATTTCCTCTAGTTTTTCTATGATTTTCTGAGTATATAATAATACAATTTTATTTTTTTCAACTAGAGAGGAACAATCTAATTTCAGTTTACTAATTTCATTTTTTATTTCATTTCTTTCCATTATCGGATCCTTAATAATAATTTATTTCTAATAATACACCTTCTGCAAAATTTACCTAGCATATCGGATATTTCTTAGAATAAGCTTAAGAAAATCTCTAAAAAATTAAAAATCCAGGGCAACATTTTAATAAATTAAAAAAATGGAATAAAAGAATTAATAATATATTTATAAACACTTTTTGTGCATAAAGGATTCGAGAATAGAGCGTTGCAAACGCCATTTGTTACTAAATATTTTTTTAGTATTATTACTATGTGCTTATCAATTTCGCCAACCTGTTATTATTAATAGGTGAACTCCATACCAATAAGAAGATTATTAGATTATTTAATATAATCCTCACACACTGTTTTAGCATCATCCATTTCTTGAATCAATTGTCGATAAAGTTCATTAGTTTGTCCATTGGGACCCTTTTCGCGTATATAATCATCTATCTGCTTACATGCTTGTTCTAAACGTTTGGCGCCACAATAGCTAGCCCCACCTTGTCTTTTGTGTGCAATCTCACGTATAGCTTGCCAGTTTGCTGATTTATGCAATTCTGGTAGTTCGACCAAATCTTTTTTTAATCCAAGCACCATTAAATGAATACAGTCTTTAATCAATTCCTTATCTTTTAATATGGCTTTCATCGCATCAATGTCTAAGACCGCTCCGGAGATTGGACGTATTTTAGTGGCAGAGGAAATTTGATTTACATTATTATCTGGAATAAAGGTTTTTAATAACTCTTTAGCCGTTTCTTTTTTTAAAGGTTTCAATATAACGGTGTTCATGCCAGCATCTAAACAACGCTGTCTATTCTCAACATCAATATGTGCTGTTAATCCAACAATAGGTGTAGTATCAGTTCGTTGCCATTGTTGTAATCGGATGCGGTGTGCCAAGGCAATACCATCCATATCAGGTAATCCAATGTCCATTAAAATAAGCTGGTAATCTTTATTTTGAATATTTTTTAAAGCAGTTTTTGCATCTGACGCTATATCAATCGCGCAATCTAATTCGGTTAAAATGCTTTGCGCAATTTTTGCAGCCAATTTATCATCTTCAACCAATAAAATTCTTTTTTGTTCAACATCCAAACTTTGATGGTTTAAAGCAATATTTGGCATACTTTCCAAAGTATTCTTAAATAGCTTACTTCCCATGGGTAAAGGGGTGTTCTCTACTCCAATGCTATTCATAACTAATGGCACTTGGAAGGGAATAATGCAAGTAAAGGTAGATCCTTGCTGTAATTGACTCTCAACATAGACTTCTCCACCCAAGTCATCAATCAATTGCTTTACAATAGATAATCCTAAGCCTAGTCCTGTGTAAATACCTTGATAAGCAGGAGTTAAACGAGTAAATTGGGTAAAGATCTCATCTTGTTTGTCTTTAGTGATACCCACTCCAGTATCACTGACTTTTATCTCTATCACGTCTTGTTGCGCTTCATGCTTTTGGAGTTTTGCTTCAACAGCGATATTCCCCTGTTGAGTAAACCGTAATGCATTAGTCACTAATTCTAATATTATTTGTTGTAGTCGCTCTGGATCCCCTATCAAATACGGAGGAATTTCTTCATCAACCTTTAAAGTTAACGTCAGATTTTTTTTTACAGCCAGTGATTTATTGAGATCAATAATATTTTGAATATTTTTATTAAAATCAAATTTCTTTTTTAAAAGCGGCATTTCACCACTCGCTACTTTAATCCCTTCTAAAATTCTATTCAGAAAATTTAATAACGCCTCACTTGATTGAATAAGATTTTTTGCATATTCAGTTACCTTTTCTGAATTATTTGATTCTGATAGTATAATTTGTGCGCAGCCGACAATTCCACTCAGCGGCGTACGGATATCATGCCGCATATTTTCTAAAAATTCAGTCTTGGCGTAACTAGCAGCTTTTGCTTTTTCTAAAGCAATTTGCAAAGCAGACTGAGTTTCTTTAAGTTCAGTTATATCGATAGAAACTCCTGCTATACCTATTGTATGCCCTTCTTTATCCAACAACGGTCGTTTTGTAGATAATTGGATAATTTTTTTACCTGAAGGTAAAATAGCAGTTTCTTCTTTTGTCCTTGCTACCCCTTCATTGATTACTTCCCAGTCATTTCTGATAAAAGTATCTGCTGTTTCTTTATCAAATAAACGATCGTCAGTTCTCCCTACAATATCATTGATTTTCCATCTAAAACCCATTTTATGTAAACTGTCTGTTCCTGTACGATTCATACCTGAGTAAATCAATTCCTTACCTATACAACGCTTCCAATAAATATCACCTGGAAGATCATCAATAATATTTTTTAACTGAGAAATCTCAACTTTTTGATCATCAATTATCTTTTGTAACTTAGTTATTTCATCGTTTTTGCTAGCTTTTGTTTGCCTATTCATTTTTAAACTCACCCTGTTAAAAATAATATTAATAAATCTTACTTGAAATTTAGCTTTATATGATTAGAACTTGATGTCGTCATGTGATTCTTCTATAATAGAACAAGGTTCATAGAGACCCCCTGAGTTTTTTATAATCCAATCTAGATTCTGAAAGTTTTTAATAATATCCTGAGAATAACGAACAGCTGGCTGACATGCTAACCATTCATTGGCTAAAAATCGTTGTGTTTTGGCATCGAGCGCATAAATACCCGCTTTCTTTAATAGACTTTGTCTATTAAAGAATTGAGTAGCCTGTATTATACTTGTTAGCACTAAAGCTCTCGTTAATTGAATATCTCTTGCGGGAACAGATTCACCCGAATGATCAAAATTTATGGGAAATCCACCTTTGAGGATACGAATAGTCGCGCCTTTAGAAGTAACGTATCGAATCTCAGCAAATGGGTCCTGGACTAATTTATTATTTTTCCTTTGTATTGCCTTAAGTAATGGTAAAAATTCTTTATCCGCAGAAGAACAGCTTATTAACGTTTTGTCTTTTTCAGCATGTATGAAAGCCTCAATAGTCTTTATAGACTCCTGACCCGTACAACCAAAAATATAATCTGAAAATCCAACAATTTCATCCAATTTATCAGTAAAAGTGGCTTTTGTTAGCACATTTGAAAACTGGAAATGATGATCATAGATCATCACCTTATAATTCATTGATAGCAGTTTAGTGGCTATTGCTTTACCTATAGCACCAAAACCAATGATGCCACAGGTTCCTATATCAGGATTTTTCGGTATTAAAGTAATAAGTTTATTAACAATTGCTTCAGCAATTAATGGCGATTCTAATATTTTTTTTGTCGCACAATCTGCAACACTAATAAGCGGAAATGGAGGTAGTCCTTGGTCTTTAAATTTTATTAGTCCAGCTGTCGTTTTTTCCACCGCAATGACTTTATATTGTTTTAATAGGGGGACAGGAACAAAGCTGGTGGCATAACCACCATGATCGAGTATGAGTAGATTCTGTATATCTTTTCCTAGATTATCACTTACTTTTTTCCATAACAAGTTAATATCATGCGTAAAACTATCGTTATATTGTCCTAATCCTATCTGGGTAGAACAGGGTTGATAATGCACGCCATATCGAGTTATTTCTTGCACCACCGCTTTACTCTCTGAGTATTTTTTCCCTAAAACGAATATATTTTCGGGCATTGCGCCCAAACGAATCATGCTATCAATTAAATTTACTGATGTTTTCAACGGATGATGAACATAAACAATAGCTATATCTCTTAATGAAAATTGTTTTTTCATTAAGACCTGGTGAATTAATTTTTCTAAGATAGGAAGATAAGTAAGCGAGCGTTTAATAAAAAATTTCTGAAATAAAGAATAATTTATATACATTTTGTTTAACTTATTAATTTAATTTTTATTTGAAAAAAAAGGCTTAGGCTTATCGCACAAGTATCAATTGAGTATAACACTAGGGAAAATAATTATGTTAAATTGCCTCTTCTATTTATTATCATTTATCAATAAAGTATATAAAAATCAATGCTTAACGAACAATTCTTTAAAGTCATCAGACAATATATGGACCCAAAGCAACCCGACTCATTTAATTTTTTAACTCATATCAATAAGCTGGGTACGGCCCTTCAACAAATCAATAATTCTAAAATAGGGAGCTATATATACGAAAATTTTATTTTTTGGCTAAGTTGTTACTTTCAAGAAGCAAGAACTCCACAGTATCTACAATCTTATTTTTCCTCAGAAACAGAAAACAGTTTGAATTTTATTTGCAATAATTTTATAGACTACTGCTTTAATCATAAAATTAAGCTTGATCCTGAAAAAACCTTGCAGTCTTTTAGCATTCATAATCAACTATCTGATAATGCTGTAAAAAAAGAATTATTAAAAATAACAAAAAAATCCCATATTAATTTACTAGGCTTTGGATTAGACGACGGCATCTATGAAAAAGAATTAGCAAATTTTCTGGTTTTACATAAGGTTTGTAATACAGTAACCATTTATGGCATGGACCCCTACGCTATAAAAAGCAATAAGGTCCAGTATATAACACCGGAGCAACTTAGCACGGATTCCCTAAAATTTGACGTTATCATTGCTCGCTGGTCCTTACATCATGTTAAATTGAGCAAAAGGTGGTCCGACCTTTCCGCGTGCATCAGTCAATGCAATAGTGATGCTTCTATTATTTTCATTGAACACGGTTTTCTACAAAACTCACAGTTCACAACCGAAAAAAAACTCTATAAATTGTTGAATGCCTTATTTGATATCATTGCTAATATTGGTTTAAGACCTAAGTACTTTACCGACACTGCCCCCTCTTTCGGAGAACATTTTTTTATTCATTATCTTGAAATGAATGACTTTAGTTCTATTCTAAAAAATTCATCTGCGAACATCAGTTATCAAAATATTTATGATGTGGGTCCTAATTTTCCTAACCAAACTATTTGTTGTTTTCGTACCGACAAAATTTGCAAATAATTTATTCAATCTCACTTCAATCCTTTAAGTAAGCTTCAAAATCTGCTTTACATGGTTAATTTCCTGAATAGATTGGTTTGATTAGGGGACTCTGACGGTTTAAAAAAAACTGGGGTAACTTCAATAGATTGTTGTGCTTGTGTTGATTTACTCGCTACATCGTACCGAGCATTATAATCCGCAAAATACGCTATTAATTGATTGTTCATACATACTAATTTTGTAATAAAAGATTTGGTTGCACCGTGAAGATTATCGTCATTTTTTCTTAAAAGCTTATCTGATAAAAGGTTGCTCGGAGTAAGGATAAAGCCTATAGTAGATAGCAAATCTCCCTGAAGTTCTTTAATACTTTTTAAATCAATCCCATCAGTATTTACCATTGGGTTTGTGTTGATATTCAGGTTCAAACAGTTTTTAATTTGTTCTCGTGGGTATTTTTCAAAATATCCTTCTGCATGTGCAGATAACATAGTTTCATAGATCGCTTTTTCTGAATTAAGCAATAAATTTAAATATAGCAATTTAGATTTATCTTTTTTTAAATTATGCTTATTAAAAAAATTTTCTTCAAAATTAGATCTTATTATCTCAATATTATCTAACATCGAATTAATTGAATCCCTCAAACCAGATTTCTGTTGCTCAGTAATATAATTATTTTCACTACTATTAGGGTTAGGCAAAGATAAAAGACAATAGCGCTGCATTAGACTGACAACGATTAATAATGTCGATTCGAGTTTATATGATATCATCCTATTGGCTTCGTTCAGCACTCCAGCTTCATTTGAACGTCTAATGGGTACTAAAAATTTTGTTAATGCCTCTTGTATTTTCTTTAACTCCTTGATTGCATCTTCCTTACTCTTTAAGCTAAGGAAAGAAGTATAGTGAACCCCAATTTCATCCTCATATCTATCTAGCTCTTTTAAAGATTTTAGTCTTTTATCTAATCGTCCAGCAATTTTCAGAACATGCAAACTATCTGGAATTGAATTTAAAAGTGGAATGTGCTCCGTAGCTAATCCCGAGTTTTCTGATCTATTTTTTTTGCTGTACCAAATAATCATAGCAACTATAAAAACAATAATTCCTATTCCCCCCACAGCAGCTGAGGTAATTATCTTCCAATTAAAACCTTCTGCAAATCGATCTACAGATCGATGAGGAATAGACGAGGTAGTATTTATGTCTGTTTGTAATACTCCTGAGATTGCTGACTGAGTTTCCAGGAAAGGTCGCAAATCGGGATCACTATTCAGCGAAGTAAAAACTTTAGACTCTTCTGGTGCTAATTTTTTACGCTTCTCAATTTCTGAGTTAACCGCATAATTTACACGTGAAACGAGATTATCGTTAATTCTCTCAGCAAAAATAGACTGAAATCGATCAAGTGTATATTTAGCATTAAAAATAAATTTTTCCAATTCAGGTTCATAAAAATTTTCTAAGTGATCCATACCCATAAGTTGTCTTGCATCTTGCTGAATGGGTTCTATTGAGCATATATCTTGAGTAATTTGCGCAACATCTGCTTCATTAAGACTTAATCCCTGCTCCTGGGCTTCTGCGCGTACTTTCTTTCTTATATGATAAATAGTCATTGACTCTAAAAACCACCCATAGTCGGATTGGCACAAGCCTTGAGCATTTTTAGCTAAACTCTGGCGACTTATACAATCCTTAGTCAGAATAAAAATTGTGTCTTTGAACCTAAATTCTATTGATTGCTTTCGATTCAAAATAGCAAAAAAAAACGAATTTTTTTGCAAATCATCCTGATATATTCTCATATCTAAATTTTGATCACCACATTGATCACTATTTGGATTTTCACAATGGTTGGCTTGTCTGGCATACCTGTTAGCTTGTAAAGGTCGCGCAGTTATTATTTGCTTGGTAAATAGTTGTAGAAAAAAAAGCATAGTTAAAAAAGGTTGCATTACAAACGATTTAAAGTTTGATTTTTTTACCGCTATAGCTGACAACCCAGTTTCTTTTTCTAACAAGGTAGTAATTAATAATGATTCTAAATTTTCTAATGAGCGTTTATATTTTTCTCTGGACTTATTAGAAATAAAGTTCAGTTCATTTTTATCTTTAAACTTTTTTAGATAACTTAAAAACTGCTGAATACCTGTATAATAACGCTTATCTTCTTTTTGGTTTGAAATGATTTTTTTAAACTCATTAAAGTCAAATTCAGCATTTACATTTTGATAATTATTAATTGTGGACTTAAACTTGCGAACTAATTTTTTATAAAGCGATTTTTTAACCATTAATTACTTAACCTTTGAATAATGCAAAGTACGCAGCATAAACAAACTAAATTAAAGTTTTATTAACAGCACAACTATTAATTGCAAGACTTTATTAAGATTGGAGATTTTTTACAAAAGAAATAAAAAGAGTAAGCGCAAAATCTTGTATTGTGTTATTAACTTCGAAGATTCTATTGGTCAACGTTATGTAACCTATGCCATTCCGGCACCTAGTGGATCAAGAATTAAACCCAAGCTATTCATATGACAAGGAATGGCATAAAATACACTTATCCTGATGACCAGAGGTATCAAGCATGTCTATACCGCTGCCCCAACAATATACTTGCCCCATGCATCCCGAAATTATTCGGGATCAACCAGGCAGCTGTCCGATTTGTGGTATGTCATTAGAGCCTCGAATCATCTCAGCCACAATGACTCGGCCTACTTGCCATCATGAACTTACTGACGTGTTAAAACGCTTTTGGCTGAGTGTTATATTAACACTGCCGATTTTATTTTTGACCATGGGACTACATATCCCTGGAAATAAATCGATTATAACCTCCATCCCAGACGTGTTTTCTGCTTGGTTACAATTCATTTTAGCCAGTATCGTCATTCTCTGGTGTGGCTACCCTCTTCTAAAAAAAGCTTGTCTTTCTATTAGATATCGGCATTTGAATATGTTTACGCTGATTGGTTTAGGAATCAGCGTAGCGTATGTATACAGTATTATTGGCTTGTTATTTCCAAATTTATTTCCAGCGGCATTTCAATCGGCGACGGGTCAAGCTAATCTTTATTTTGAAACGGCTAGTGTGATAACCGCTTTGGTATTGATGGGACAAGTTTTAGAGTTAAAGGGCAGAGAACAAACCGGCGGTGCTTTACGTGCATTACTTGATTTATCACCAAAAACCGCACGAAAAATAAAAAATCAGACTGAAGAGGAAATTCCTTTAGATGAAATTCAAATACATGACGAATTAAGAGTACGACCAGGAGAAAAAATTCCTACTGACGGTGAAGTTATTCAAGGCCATAGTTCAGTTAATGAATCAATGATTTCGGGTGAAGCCATTCCGGTTGAAAAACAAATCGGATCAAAAGTAATCGGCGGCACTTTAAATATTTCTGGAAGTTTTGTCATGCGCGCATTACACATTGGCAAGGAAACCCTGTTAGCTCAAATTGTCCAACTGGTTTCTGAAGCGCAACGTTCAAAAGCGCCTATTCAACGACTGGCCGATCAAACAGCGAGTTATTTTGTCCCTTGTGTATTGGTTATTGCGCTCATCACTTTTGTTATTTGGTCTATTTGGGGTCCCAATCCCGCGATGACTTATGGTTTAATCTCTGCCATTTCAGTGTTAATCATTGCTTGTCCTTGCGCTTTAGGTTTAGCCACGCCGATGTCGATTACCGTCGGTATAGGCATCGGTGCAAAAGCAGGAATCTTAATAAAAAACGCGGAAAATTTAGAACGCTTTGAAAAAGTCAACGCAATCGTTGTTGATAAAACAGGTACGCTGACCTTAGGAAAACCCATGGTCAATCACATTATTACTGCATCAGGCTTTACCGAAACAGATATTTTATTAGTAGCCGCCAGTTTAGAAAGGCACAGTGAACATCCTCTTGCTAACGCCATAATTAATGCTGCTAAAAAACAACAGCTGCATTTAGAAGAAATTGAAAATTTTACTGCAGAAATTGGGAAAGGAATCACCGCTGTTTGGCAAGGTAAACCTATTGCTTTAGGTAATTTAAAATTATGTCATGATCTGAAAGTTTCCGCTGCTTCTTTAGAAGAAAAAGCCAAAAAACTACGTCAAGCAGGAGAAACAGTCATGTATTTACTAATTGAACAACAACTGGCTGGATTAATCAGTGTCAGTGACCCAATTAAAGAGTCCACCATACCTGCACTAAAAAGTTTAAAAAAACAAGGCTTAATGATAGTGATGGTAACAGGTGACAATCAAATGACCGCTAATGCAATTGCTAAAAAATTAGCTATCAATCAGGTAGAAGCTGAAGTACTCCCTGCGCAAAAAAGCATCATTGTGCAACGATTACAACAACAGGGTTATATCGTAGCGATGGCTGGAGACGGAATTAATGACGCTCCTGCTTTAGCACAAGCCGACATCGGCATTGCCATGGCAACAGGAACCGATGTCGCTATCCAAAATGCGGGTGTTACTTTAATTAAAGGTGATTTAATGGGAATTGTCCGCGCGCAACAACTCAGCAAACACGTCATGAGGAATATTCGCGAAAATTTATTTCTAGCTTTTATTTATAATATTTTTTGTATTCCTATCGCCGCAGGTGTTTTATATGTCTGGAATGGACGCTTACTTGACCCGATGCTTGCCGCCTTAGCAATGAGCTTAAGTTCAGTTTCAGTCATCGGAAATTCCTTACGATTACGTACCTTAAAAATTCAATAAAAATTAGATTTACATAAAAAAACTTGACATAATACCCACCCATTTAAATATGAGCTAGAAAGTTTCGTTACATAAAGTACCCATGGCATAAAATGAGAAGGTGTGTTCAAGTTCAATTTTTAACAAGGAAGAAATATGGTTTCACCTCTTACAAAAAAACAAAACGATTTTTCAATTTCTCAACTCTATCAATATTTTATTTCCCCGAAACACGCATTCCGAAATAAGTTTCAAGATAGATTAAATCGATTAAGTACAAAACCTTTTGAAATTGGCATTGCACTCGCTAAAATTCGTGATGAAGGTATTCTTAATTTAGAAAATTTCTCTCTTATCCTGATGCATCCCTCCCCTTTTGAAATAGCCTCAGGCTTAATTCAACTGCATAATTCGAATCTTTTAAATTTTGAAAATAAAAAAGCTTTAGAAAGACATATCAGCCCAACAGGAATCGCATTATTATTACGTTTACTTCAAAGTGTGAAATTATTATCCGCAGAGAATAGAAGCGCTATTCAAGAAAAAAATGATCCGCATTCGGTAGCCAGTGTGCTATTTAAACTTTTTTATGCCGAGCTTTTTACACAGGAAAATTTTGATAGTGTTTTAACTCATTCCAATCTAAAACCTATAATTAATAGGCTAAGCGAATTTAATCGACAAAATAGTTTGACGCAAAGAATGTTTGAGCAACTTATGCTTTCACAACAGCAGAAAATTTCACTCTCCAATAATCTAAACGAATTAAGAAAAACAACGATTTTACCCAAACAAATTTCCAATGTATCGTTTTATCCTTGCCGCACAAACTTCTTTTCGGTTCAAAAACACCAACGTGACTCCAAATCCCATAGTAAAACGGTAGAAAATAATAGACAAATTTATAAAAATTAAACAGTTTTTTAATGGTTATTTTGTTGTTTATTAAGTTCAAGTGCGAAGGAATAGTTGCTCACAGCAATTGGAGTTTTGACTAGGCGCCGGAAAAAGTGCAACCGAAGTGTATTTAAAATATATGAGATTGCGAATTAAACGGTTATACCGTCAAAAATTCAAGTGCGAAGACATTAAAATTTTTTACTGACTTCAGAAAAGACATGTATATCTAATTTTTTTAATTCTGCCAAATAACTTTCCAGTGAAATTAAATGCATACAAGGGATCGCTCCTGTTTCAGAGATTTCTTCTTGTAATATTCTTTTAGCTAAAAGAATAGCGGGAATGGTAGGGATATAAAGGCCATCACCCCCTTTGGCTACCATAAACCATTTAATGCTCTTATGATTTCCCTTATGATCAGTACCCGACATTAGCATGTGCATACCACCTGCATCGCTACCAAATGAATCAAAGTAATGACTGAATTTTAACAAGGCTTCAGCATGTTTTTCTAATTTAATTGGAAGCTTAAATCGAATTAACCAAGATAAAAACCATAAACCAAGATGGGATATGCTGCTTTCTATTCCTGCGGAAAATCGAATCGATTTGATAGAAAAAAAACTGGGTAATAAATCTAAGTCCGGGACTTCACAATTTGCCATCCAGCGTTTTCCTAATAAAGGATATTCTTGTCGATATAAATCTTGCCATCCATACACTTTTTTAGATATACCACGAACATCTTGAAAACGTTTTCCTACATAACTTAGGATAGATTTGAAGGTAGCCAATCCTCTTTCGGTTTTTTGGCCAAGCGCTATTCCATACACCAAGGAATCGATTGTCTTAAACTCATCTTTATAATGATTTAAAACGGCCGAGGATAAACAAGGCAAAGTGCTAGCACCTGTAATAGCAACACAATTTTTCTTAATCGCTTGCTCTTCTAAAATTGAAAAATCATTCACATATTCTCGGGCATCGGCGAGATCAATATAGTTTATGCCCAAAAGTATACAATTAATTGCTGTGGTAAAATCTGCAGTTTGAAAGGGACCAGAGGCATTGATGACCAATGGTGGCCTGAGACGTAATAACTCTTGGGATAATCTTATTTTAAAATCGAAACAAAGTATATCAATACAACTATCAACGGCAACTTTGGAAAGTTGTTTTTTTAAAGCTAATAAGGGTTCTTCATGGCGACCAGAAATAATAATGGCAATATTTTTTTCTACTAATCCCCTTGCTATTTTCCTACCAAAATTTCCAGTAGCACCTAAGATTAAAACTTTATTATCTTCGTCAGGTTTCATAAATCATCCCTTTTAATGGTAATCTAAAATAGTTATTGTTTTTGCTAAAATTAATAATATTCTTCAGCAAGTTTTTCTGAATAGATATAAGGCGTAAATTGCAAATTCCCTAATTTTTTGGTTATTTCTGGATCTTTTTCATATAACGCAGCCTGTATTTTTTCTCTTTTTACTTGTAATTTTTTCTGCGCATTTTCTAAGTTTAAAAACTTTTCAATTTCAAAATGATGTGTAACTGCATTGTATAGATCCTTAACATCACTAACATTTTTAAAAAAATCGAAAAGGCTTATTAGCGTGATAATTATTGAAAAATTAATAAAACTCTGCATAAGTTTTCCAGCCGGCCTTATCATTTTTTTTTACAAAAATTAAATGATGAAATTGTACCATTATTTTTTCCTAGTTTAATGCACTAATAGGAATTTTTGTTTCAATATTTTCAATTGCATTTTCGGCCAGCTTTTCATGGCAACAAAAAAATAACTAAATTAATGAGTAAATCAATTTTTTCGATGCGTTTTTCTTCTTGCATCCATAAAAACTCGCCCCGCTTTCCTTTATCATTTTCAATTTTCTTTTCTAAGATTAATTTTTTCAAGAATTTGTTTTTAAAAGAAATTCTCTATTTAGCTAAGTTTCTGTCAAGTTGCTGACTACGGCATTCATTTTCATAGTATCGAAAAGTAGCATTGCTTTTTTCAGGCTCTGATATAATTGGCGCCTGCAAACTATCCATCATCAATTCCGATTCAGATGGTACGGAACTAAGATTCTATGACAGGAAAACCATTAGAAAATTTTTGATCCATTGTTATGGAAGATTTAAAGTAGTTAAATATTTTATAAAAACCAACTGCTAATACCACAATACCACTTAAAATTCCTAAACCTATCAATATTCCAGAAGCGAGGTAAGGAAAAAAAAATACACTCGCGATGAAACTACTTAAGGTGATTATACCCACTAAAGTAGCGACACCATATTTAAAACAATTAGTGGTATAAATTGTTTTAAGATGATTATTTTTTTCAAAATCAGAAAGACGAATATATTTATATGTATTAAAAATAAATAAACTTATATTAAAAATTGCTCCTATACTCATAGCGGTTAACATACACACCCCGGCAATGAGAGGATAGCCGCTAATAAAAAACAACAGGGTCGTTATTAGCGGAAGGACCGTCGTTATAATAGATAAAATAAGATTAGCGCTATTTCCTAAATTTTTATTCTCTAATTTGATAAATTTAATCGCCATAAAAAGGTTGGCGAACAAGCCAAAAATAAAAGTTACTGAAAAAAAAATAGATTTGCACCAATGCTGCTGTAATAAATTCCCAACAGAATTCAGCATGGAATGGGTAAACACAACCAAAACTCTTGAAAACTCACTCGTTGATTCAAGATTTTCTAAGTTGTTTTTGAAAAAAGCCTTTGAAGTAGCCATTATTATTTTAATCAATGTTAAAGAACATTAAATACAGGTTATTTTTTATAAATTAATTTAAAAATTATAACATAATTATCATTTCTGATAATACTTAGGTAAAAAATTTTAATTAAGCTTGGTCAATAATTTTTTACCTACACCTATTAATGTATGACGCATGAGAAAAAGCTGCCAACGCGACCCACCTAATTGACGCCATAATACCGCCGAGCGCACGCCTGCTAATAAGGCCGCACGTATTTTACTGACTGTTTCGGCATGCGCTAAATATTTACCTTTCCCAACAACATGCAAACGAAAAGGTAATGTGCCTAAGGTCGTGACATAAATATCGGCTAAACTATTAATAATAAGTTGAGGTGAAGATGCAAAATAGTTAGCTTGTGAAATAGCATGTTTTATCCGTCGACTTAAGTTTTGTTTGGTTTCAGGAGAACGGATGAGTTTACGTTCAAGATGCATTAAGCCAATTAAATAACGCGTTAATTCGCGATCTTGTTTAATTTTAGTATACGCGAGTAAATTAACTAACTCTTGTAAACCTAAACGTAAACCGCTAATTGTACCGCCATAAACCTGTTCCACGGTGCTAACGTCAAGTGTGTAAATACTTTGAATACTCGTTTCAAACGCAAGTTTTTCAGTTTTTCCAGTTCTAGCCAGATCACGAACTAAAGCGGCGGATTGGAAAACACCCGCTAGTGCTAAACTACGTTCAACATTTTTTTTTTCGTTGTTTTGCATAACACATTAAAATAAGTGAAGTAAATAGCTACTCACGGCATTCGAATTTTTAAAGTACCATTTTTCGTCATTGCGAGTGTATAACGCGTGGCAATCCGACAAGATGCACGGTCTACTATCCTTCAGGTTCGCTATGACGAGACTACCATATAACTTGAACAAATTAGCGTAATTTCAAGGTTGCTAGACCAAATAATACCAATATAAAGGTAATAATCCAGAATCTCACAATAATTCTCGGTTCTGGCCAACCCTTTAACTCAAAATGATGGTGTATAGGCGCCATACGAAAAATTCTTTTACCCGTTAACTTAAAAGAAGCCACTTGCAATATCACCGAAATCGTTTCTAAAGCAAACACGCCACCCATGATGAGTAATGCAAACTCTTGTCTTACAACCACTGCAATGCAACCTAACGCTGCACCCAAGCCTAAAGCACCAACATCACCCATAAATACTTGCGCCGGATAGGTATTAAACCATAAAAACCCTAAACCCGCCCCAACTATAGCAGCACAAATTACCACCATTTCACCGGCACCGGGAACAAAAGGAATCGCTAAATACTTTGCGTAAGTAATATTTCCGGTAAGGTAGGCAAAAATCCCTAAACCACTTCCCACTAATACCGTCGGCATAATGGCTAGACCATCTAAGCCATCGGTTAAATTCACGGCATTACTACTGCCTACGATGACGAAATAAACCCAGGGAATATAAAATATTCCTAAAGGAATCAAGAGATTTTTAAAAAAAGGAACCACTAATTGGGTTTCAACAGGTAACGTTGCATTCATATATAGCAATATACCAATGGTTATACCTAATATTGATTGCCATAAATATTTCCAACGTGGAATAAGTCCTCGGCTATTTTTTAGCATTAATTTTAAGTAATCATCAGCAAATCCTATTAAGCCAAATCCTACTATGCCTAAGAGCACTATCCAAATCAGATGATTATTAAGATTAGCCCATAGTAAAGTTGTCATAACGATGGCAATTAGAATCAAAGCTCCACCCATCGTCGGTGTACCCGCTTTACTTAAATGTGCTTGGGGGCCATCAGTACGTATTGCTTGACCAATTTGGCGATGACTTAGCGTACGTATCATCTTTGGTGCTAATAAAAGTGAGATAAGAAACGCAGTTAAAGACGCTAAAATCGCTCTTAAAGTTAAATATTGAAAGACATGAAAAGCACGATAGTAATTTGATAAAAATGCAGTTAACCATAACAACATGGGGTTAATTTTCTCCAGTTAAAAAATCAAGTGTGAAGAGTATACTGGCGCGTTAAGATTCACGCATCGTTGTCCAATAAAGCAGCGGCTACTTTTCCCATATGTGCACTGAGTGAACCTTTAATTAAAATAGTGACATTCTCTCGCAAATGGGGTTTCAGTGCTAAAATTAATTCCTGGTGATTGGGGTAATGCTTTGCGTTTGTACCAAATGCTTTGGCGGTTTCTTTACTTAAATCACCGCAAGTATAGACCTCATCGATTTTTAATTCTTTAGCTAATTTTCCAATTTGACGATGATACGCTATGGCATTCGGACCCAACTCCCCCATATCACCCATAACAAAAATTCGCTGCCCCGAATAATGCGCCAATAATTTTAAAGCCGCAGCCACTGAACTTGGATTGGCATTATAACTATCATCAATCAAGTTCGTGCCTATTTTTGTTTTGCGTAATAACACTCTTCCAGGCACTGGTTGCGTTTTTTCTAAACCGGATTTGATGTGGAATAATTCAATTCCCACTTGGCTCGCCGCGGCGGCGGCGGCTAAAGCATTCAACACCTGATGCTGTCCAGGTAAGCCTAAGCTAATCATCATTTCTTTTCCATTCGGGGCATGTAATAAAAATATTGCTTTTCCATCGGCATCCACTTGAATATTAGTCGCAGAAAAATCAGATCCATCGGATAAACCAAAACTCACACAGCGAAAACTAGCAGAGGCTTTCTGTAAATTATCAGTAAATTTATCATCGGCATTAATAATAGCGACACCATTTTTAGCTAAACCAGAAAAAATTTCTGCCTTAGCCTTTGCAACGCCGTTCATGGATCCAAACCCTTGCAAATGTGCAGGCCCAATATTAGTGACCAAGGCAACATTCGGTTGTGTGATCTGCGTCAAATACGCAATTTCTCCGCTATGATTCGCACCCATTTCAATCACGGCATAACGGTGTTGAGTATTTAAATTTAACAATGTTAAGGGTACACCGATATCATTATTGAAATTTTTAAAATTAGTTAACACTGAGCCTGTTTCAGCCAAAATCGATGCGATCATTTCTTTGCTGCTTGTTTTACCACAACTACCCGTTAAGGCAATAATAGGGATAGAAAATTGACTACGATGGTGTTTAGCTAATTCCCCTAAGGCTTTTCTTGTGTCCTGGACGAGTACTAAGGGTAAATCGGTATCTATAACATGATCAACGACAGCGGCTACAGCACCGCGCTGCTTGGCAAGTTCAATAAAATCATGCCCATCAAACTTTTCACCGCGAATAGCGAAAAAAAGTTCATGTGGTTTTATACTACGCGAATCCAAACTCAGCCCGGTGTAATTCACATCCGGACCTAATAGCTTACCTTGGATATTTGCAGCCAATATAGATAGTTTCACAGGGTTACCAATAAATAGATGGGGTACTTTTAGACTATAGCATTCTATACTATACTCATAGCAATAATAATCGTTGCACTTCGAGAGCATCATCAAAGGGATATTTAATGCCTTTAATTAACTGATAGTCTTCGTGGCCTTTACCTGCAATTAATACAACATCACTCGGCTGGGCAGTTGCAATAGCATAGACGATCGCACGTTGTCTATCCAGTTCACGATATATGGGTTTTTTATCCGTGAATCCTTGTTGAATATCCCGTAAAATTTGCAACGGATCTTCGTGGCGCGGATTATCACTGGTTACTATGATACGATCGGCTTCTTGCTCGGCAATCTTAGCCATTAAAGGTCGTTTTCCTTTATCCCTATCGCCTCCACAACCAAATAAACAATACAACTCACCTGGACAATGTGGACGTAAAGCACGTAAAACTTGCTGCAATGCATCGGGTGTATGCGCGTAATCTACAACCACTAAGGGCTTCCCAGTGGTATGAAACGCTTGCATACGTCCTTTAATACCCTTTAATTTCGATATAACCTGTGAAATTTCTGCTAAAGAAAAATGCAAACTCTTTAATAGTGTCAATACCAGCAACAAATTACTTAAATTGAACTGCCCCATTAAAAATGGATTTTCGATAAACACTTCGCCCCAAGGCGTATCGATTTCTGCCTGTAAACCTTGTTGATTAAAATCAAATTTTTTAACGGTGACATGTGGAATATGCGACCATGCCGATTGAGGCTTGTTTAAAGAATAAGCATATACAGGTAATTGTTCAGCAAGTTCAGTTAACCATTGTTGCGCATAAGGATCGTCAGCATTTAAGATCGCCTGCTGCACACCCGGTAAATCAAAAAAAGAACGTTTAGCCTGCGCATAGGCATTCATGGTTCCATGATAATCCAGATGATCTCGGGTTAAATTAGTAAATGCGGCTACAGAAAATTCTGTGCCATTTAAACGCTGTTGAGCTAAGCGATGTGAAGATACTTCCATGACCACAGCCTGTGCTTGTTCATCTCGAAAATTTGCCAGTAATTGTTGCAACTCGATAGCATCGGGGGTGGTTAGCTGACCCGCCTTTAAATCTCCATAGAAACCATTACCCAAGGTCCCGATGACACCACATGGCTTTTGTAACTGCTGCAAACTATCGGCTAAAAAATGTGTACAAGAAGTTTTACCATTCGTACCCGTAATACCGATTACAGGCAAATAACGACTCGGATAATCATAAAATCGGGCTGCGATAGGCCCTAATTGTGCAGTTAAATGAGGAAGTGCCATTATAGGGATAGGTGCTACATTTACATCAATAGAAACATTCCCTTCCGGTTCGAATAAAATGGCTGCCGCACCTTTAGCGATTGCCTCCGAAATAAAATGACGGCCGTCATTACCCCTTCCGGGATAAGCAAAGAATAAATCTCCTGGTTGAAGTTGACGGCTATCTTGGCAAAGCCCTTTAATGACGGGATCCGCCTTCACCGCAACGTCAAAACCCATTAATAACTGACTTAAATGCATAAAAAATACTCGTCCACCCTAGGATCTATTAAGTCTTGCTTCACTACTAAAAAACCTCTATTATAAATAGTAATGATTCTCATTTAAAATATTTATGCTAACTGAGTCTATACCCCTCACCCAACTAAGCCCGGGACAATCTGCTACTGTAGTAGGTTTTAGTTCTGATATCGCTGCACACTGTCGCAAATTATTACAACATTTAGGCATTACTCGACAAGTTGCCATTACTTTAATTCGACGTGCGCCACTTGGCGACCCCTTACAATTACAAATTTTAGGTAGCCAATTTAGTTTACGTGCCAGTGAAGCCTGTCATATTTACGTAGAATATTCAAACTAAACACAAAACTCATGAAAAAAAATAAAATCATTGCCATAGCCGGCAATCCTAATTGCGGTAAAACTGTTATTTTTAATGCGCTCACCGGTAGTCGACAAAAAGTAGGTAATTGGGCTGGCGTCACGGTTGAGCAAAAAAGTGGTTATTTTAATGTCGGTGCAGAAACCTATGAAATCGTTGATCTTCCAGGCACTTATTCCTTAAGTGTCGTCGCTAATAATTGTGCCATGGATGAATGCATTGCCTGCACTTATCTAGTTAACAATCGTCCCGATGTTGTCATTAACGTAGTAAATGCAAGCAATCTCGAACGACAACTGTATTTGACTGCGCAACTGTTAGAAATGCAGATACCCGTTATCATCGCACTTAATATGATGGATATTGCTAAGCGACGCGGTATACATATTAATATCCAACAATTGAGTCGATCATTAAAGTGTCCAATTATTCCTTTAACTGCAATTCGTGGCATGGGTATTAAAGAATTACGTCATACTTTGTCAGCAAACCTCTCGACACATGCTATTCTCCCGTATTCTTTTGAGCCTTTATTGCAGAACGCTTTGCAAACACTTACCGAAAAATTATCGACAAAAAAAGTCCCTCTTCCTTGGTTGGCTTGTCGTTTATTGGAAGATGATGCCATCGCTCGCAATTACGCCACACCAGAAGAACTCTCGTTTACACAATCATTGATACAAATACTTAAAACACAATTGAATGAAGAAATTGATTTGCTGATCGCCGATGCACGTTATGCTTGGATACAATCGCTATTGAAACAAAGTTTAATCACCAACACACCCGGCATAACTTTTACCTCGCGTATTGATCGTATTATTTTAAATCGTTGGCTAGGTATTCCTATTTTTCTTTTAGTGATGTACACACTTTTTTTATTTGCCATTAATGTCGGTGGCGCTTTTCAAGATTTTTTTGATATCGGTAGCACGGCATTGTTCATACATGGCAGTATCAATGTACTTACGCAATTGCATTTACCGGTTTGGCTGATTGCATTAATTGCTAATGGTTTAGGTAAAGGTATTAATACCACAATAAGCTTTATACCGGTCATCGGTGCCATGTTTTTATTTTTATCCTTATTAGAAGATTCAGGTTACATGGCACGCGCCGCGTTTGTGGTCGATAAATTAATGGGGGCTATCGGTTTACCTGGAAAAGCTTTTGTTCCATTAATTGTGGGTTTTGGTTGTAATGTCCCTACAGTAATGGCTACGCGCACCTTAGCTTCGCCACGGGATCGTATTTTGACGGTGATGATGGCGCCCTTTATGTCATGCGGTGCACGCCTCACAGTATATACTTTATTTGTTGCCGCTTTTTTCCCGCAAGGTGGTGCACTCATCATTTTTGCGTTATATCTCATAGGTATACTAACAGCAATTTTCACCGGTTTATTACTGCGCTCTACCGCATTAAAAGCAGAAACAACGCCGATGATCTTAGAACTACCGACCTATCATTGGCCACATTGGCGTTCTATCTTGCAAAGCACCTGGCAACGCTTGAAATTATTTTTATTTAAAGCAGGTCGTTTTATTATTCCAATTTGTGTGCTGATAGGATGTTTCAATACGATCAGCATCCATGGCAAACTGATCACCGGTGAAGCCAATCAACATTCTTTATTATCCAGTATTGGAAAAACCATCACACCAATCTTTGCTCCTATAGGCATACAAAGTAATAACTGGCCTGCCACTGTGGGTTTAGCCACCGGTTTACTCGCTAAGGAAGTGGTTGTCGGAACATTAAATACTTTATATTCACAAGTAGGCCAACTGGCAGAGCAAACTGAAAAATCGACAATAAGCGATGAATTAAAAGCCGCTGTGTTATCTATCCCCAAAAATCTAGGTGAGCTGGGCAAAACTCTAACCAATCCCATGGCGCTAAAGGCAGAAGCACCTGACGTGACGAAAGGTGTTTATGGTGTGATGTCCAATTATTTCGACGGTAAGCTCGGCGCTTTTTCTTATCTATTGTTTATTTTATTGTATTTTCCTTGTATTTCGACCATGGCGGTGATGCAACGCGAGATTGGTAGAGCTTGGGCTTATTTTTCTATGGCATGGAGTACGGGAATTGCTTATGCCGTCTCTGCTTTATTTTATCAAACGGTCACGTTTAAGCAGCATGCCTTATCAACTATTTTATGCTACCTCATCGTTGCTATTGCACTTTGTGTTACGCGTGGCTTCTTACGTTTTAAAACCAGCAAACTCACCGAATTACCACTCCCACTCTCATCCAGTAGAGGAAACTGCCATGATTAGCTTACTCGCTTTAAAAAAATTTATTGCTGAAAAAAAATTAGTTAATCTTGCGTTTATTCTACAAACCTTTGGAACTAAGCAAGAAGAAACCCTAGCGATCTTAGAACTATTAATACATAAAGGTTGTGTAAAAAAATATTTTAAAACACCGAATTGCGCAACACCTTGCCTTAAGTGTTCATCCGAGCCTTTCGTTTTATATCAGTGGGTAGAACAAGCCTGTTTAACGACGAGTACTTCTTAATTCACAAAGTCGGGACTATCTCTCGTAGTATCGTTTTTATTCCGACTAAAGGATTATCCATCCTCTGTAAGGTTTCACTTAATTTTTGTCGCCAACGTCTGCCGCCTGCTACACCATGAAATAACCCAAATAAAGGCTGGATTAAATGCGTCAAGTTTTCCCCCGATATAAAAGCCTGCTCTAGATAAGGTAAATACAATAAAACAATAGACAGTCGACTAGGAATAATCAAGCTATCTTGTGGACTAATAAGTTGATCGAGTTCAGCAAACAAATAGGGATTATACCAAGCAGCACGACCTATCATGACAGCATCCACCAGTTGTAAATGTTCCTGCGCTGTGCTTATACAAGATATGCCGCCATTTAAAGCAATATTTAAATGAGGGAAGTCACGCTTAATCTGATATACCCAATTATAATTTAAAGGTGGAATTTCACGGTTTTGTTTGGGACTTAATCCCGATAGCCAAGCCTTACGCGCATGAATAATAAAAGTACGACAGCCCGCCAAACTTACTTGTTGGATAAATTGGGCTAAATAATCATAACTTTCGCAATCATCGACACCAATCCGGGTTTTAACGGTAATAGGTAATTTAACTGCTGCGCACATTTCAGCAATGCAATCAGCAACGCGTCTGGGATCTTTAAGTAATACCGCACCAAAACAACCTGATTGCACTCTATCGCTAGGACAACCGACATTAAGATTAATCTCTGAATAACCATAAGGTTCGACTATTTTGGCCGCCCGCGCTAGATCGGAACCGATACCGCCGCCCAATTGTATCGCCAAAGTTTTTTCACTGGCATCAAAACTTAATAAACGCTCTCGCTGTGGACTTTTTAAAATAGCGTCTGTGGTGAGCATTTCCGTATATAACTGGGCTTTTTTGCAAATTAGCCGAAAAAAATAACGGTAATGACGGGTAGTCCAACCCATCATAGGTGCTATCATATAGGAACTAATCGACTGTTTCTGCGGTTTTAGCATGATTTATTTCTGTTAAGGGGGCTTCCATGCTGGTTTTTTACTGGTATGATAGCCCCACTAGCTTTGTTACACAAAGCTTGTTTTACAATAATAACAATTTGGAGTCCTTATCATGAAATTGAAACAAGCCCTCATCATCGGTTTAAGCAGCGCGATTTTAGCTATCCCAGCTATCGCAGCTGAATCAGCCACCGATCTGAATAACTTACCTGCTGCTAATACCAACCAGCCAGCTGCTGTAACACCTGCTAAACAGGAAGCTGTTCATCATCGAAAAGGTCACAAAAAAATCTCCTTGGAAAAAAAAATAGACCCTAAACAAGAAAAAGGAAACACTAAATTGGATGAGCTAAACACGCTTAACTCCGATAATACAGCAGGAACAGATCAAACAGAAAAAGACTCCGTAAAGTCTTAATCTCGTTAAAAAATAAAAGGTCGATATATTATCGGCCTTTTTTTATAATCTATTCTTCGCAATAAAATTTTTTCCTGCGTTCCCGCTCAATTCGCAATCTCTTCGCGGCACTTGCCAAAAATTCAATTGCTACGAGTACAATAATTTATATAAGTTCTAAATTCTCAACGATTAATTGCAAAGATTTACGGCCTTGATAATAGTTAACGCCTATACGATAGCGAGCATTGATGCGTTCTGCACGGTGATTAGGCCATTGACTTAGGCTGACATTAAATGCAATAGCATCAATTTGTTTACCAGCAGCTTGACTCGCTAAGCTCATCTTTAAATGTTTGTCACCTACCAAACGTTGCGCAAGTAATAGAAAACAACCTTCAAATAAAGGTTCTGGAAAATCTTGACCCCATGGACCCGCGTCATAACGTAACAGCTCGGCCAGTTCTAAAGTTAACTCCTGCTGAGTTAATTCACCATCGGTATAACAAATAGCCTGTAAAATATCGGGTCGTAATTGTTGCTCACATTCCAGTTGAAAAATCTTAACAAACTCCTCAAGAGAATCTTTTTTCAAACTCAAACCTGCTGCCATGGCATGTCCGCCAAATTTATTAATCAAATGCGGATGACGCGTTGCAATAGTTTCTAATAGATCACGAATATGTAAGCCGGTGATAGAACGTGCTGAACCTTTTAATTCATCGGTTTGATGACCCTTTGCAAAAATAATCGTCGGTCTATGCAAGCGTTCAGTTAAACGCGAAGCCAATAAACCGATGACACCTTGATGCCAACGACTGTCATATAAACAAATGCCTTTTTCCAAAGGTTTTTTCTCAAGCAATGTTTCTAAAATAGCGAAAGCTTCTTGTTTCATGGTCGTTTCGATTGTGCGACGTTCTTCATTTAATTGACTGAGTTGTAACGCGAGCTCATGCGCACGATTACGATCAGTTTCTAACAAACAAGCAATTCCTAACGACATATCAGCCAAACGACCCGCAGCATTTAAACGGGGTGCGATACTAAACGATAAATCGCTCGCCACCAGATATTCTACTTCACGTTTCGCCAATTTAAGTAAGGCATAAATCCCAGGCCGGGCTTTACCGGCTTTAATCCACTGCAAACCTTGCATGACTAATAACCGATTATTACGATCCAAGCTAACTAAATCAGCTACCGTTCCTAATGCCACCAAATCCAAAAACTGCAGCATATTCGGTATAACTGTTTTATTTTTTTCAAACCAAGCTTGGTTACGTAAATAATGCCTGAGTGCCAACATCACATAAAAAATAACACCAACACCCGCTAAATTTTTACTCGGAAATGGATCGTCTCTTTGCTGCGGATTAACAATCGCATCTGCAATCGGCAAACTAGCTGCTGGCAAATGGTGATCGGTAATGATTACTTTTAATCCAGCAGCTTTGGCGGCGATGACACCTTCATGACTCGAGATACCATTATCAACGGTTATAATCACATCAGGTTTTTTCGTGCGTAAAGCGAGTTCAACTATCTCTGGTGTTAAACCGTAACCATATTCAAAACGATTTGGCACTAAAAAATCCACTTGCTGCGCCCCAAAACAACGTAAGGCACTCACCGCTAAAGCACTACTGGTTGCGCCATCACTATCAAAATCACCGACGATGAGTAAACGCTGTTGTTGCATCACGGCTTCACCCAAACATTGTGCTGCCGCTTCGATGCCGGTTAACGATTGAAAATGTAATAAACTTGACAGGCGATAATCCAACTCCTCGACAGATTGGATGCCGCGTGCTGCATACACACGCTGTAAAACCGGATGTAAATGAGTTAAATTTTCAACTAAATTGAATTCGCGACGTAGGATGGTTTTATTCATGATGTTAATAGCTGAATTCCTAAGCTTAGTTTGGCGCTATAAAGCGTATTTGCATCCTTGCCTATAAAATTATTCACTTTTTTCAGCTGAGGTTGTTGCTTTGATCATTTGCATGACGTTTTCGATTGAGTCATAGCGGCAGTCAGGCCGTAAACGATCAATGTAAAGCTCGGCATTTAAATGACCGATTTCATGTTGAATCAAACGGGCTAAAAATCCCCGTGCTACGCCACCAATTTCCTCGCCTTCCGGTGTGTAAGCAGTGTAATGAATTTCGTTATAACGATATACCTCTCCCATCTTATTCGGAACTGAAAAGCACCCTTCCCAATCTTTATTCTCACCAGCAGCTTCCACTGGCGTATACGATGGATTAATTAAAACCGTGGGCGGCACCACATCATAAACGTCTTTACGTCTCGCTTTTGCGGATTCAGGTACTTGAATAATAATAATCCGCAGTGCATGACCCACTTGTGGCGCTGCCAATCCTGCTGGATTGCCTAAAGGACTTTTCAGATCATTAAAAAAAATTCGAAAATCTTTAATAAATTGTTGGGTTTCGCTATCGAGTGGAAACTTAATCGCTTTAGCCGTCGTTCTTAATACATTATGTTCAGGGCTATCCAGTGTGACCAATTGTAATGCTTGATGAGATGACACAGAAGCCTTATTTAAATTATTGGTCATTGTTTGAGTACTCGGATAACTAGAAAGTAGGAAATAACTCAAGCATAAATAGGCAATGAGTATGAATATCTTTGTCATAGTGTATAATTTAACGCATAAATTTTTAACTTGATAGTCTGTTATGGAATTAAATCTCGATACTGGCGAAGGGCATTATCAGATACGTGCTTATGCTAAAGATTTTATTCAAGTTAATGATAAAAAAATCCGGCATAGTCTTATTATCATGCCGAATCAGTTGGTAGATCCTTGGCCCCCGCACTCTATTGCAGATTTAACCACAGATAATTTACAAACCATTATCGATCTGCATCCAAGTATTGTATTACTCGGTAGCGGCGAAAACTTAGCGTTTCCGGACCCTGCTGTATTAAACGTGTTTTATCAACAGAAAATTGGCATTGAAGTTATGAATAACGGCGCTGCCTGCCGTACCTACACGGTGCTAATGTCTGAGGGACGAAAAGTAGCCGCTGCTTTATTGATAGCACAATAAATTTTATTTCACATGACAATTTTTAATTATATAGATTAAATAAAATTATTTCTCATCTCGACTAAATTTCTAGATGCGCAATGCATTTGTGACTTACTGGTAGATTATTCCTCCGAAAACGCCCTACAACTAAACGCAACTCCTCCAGCGCTAGCTTTCAAAGTAATTTTTGCATTCTCACTTTTCGGGCTTTTAAAAAAACTAACAGTCGTTCCTGCAACCCCGATTAAAGCAGTGGCAGCTGCTGCATTTTTGCTTAGTGCACTATCTCCACTGACAAAAATTTGTGAAGGGGCCATATTCGGATTTAGTTTTACAGTATTTGTATTTTCTGGGATAGGATTCAATTTATCCAATATAGCGGTAAACAAACATGAAATTCCCGTTATCTCAATCAAATTAGGAAGTATCATTAGCACAAAAGCTGATGCAATTATTAGACCCGCTGTTGCAAACATAATCCCTACGCCTGGAACAGCAATCAACGGAGCAACCAACATGAATGCAATCATACCCACTACTAAAAATCGGTATATATCTCTGCTGCTAAAGAAATTACTCATAATTTTCAACCTCTTATTCTTATAATAGATAATGTCTGTTTATATATTTATTTAGTAACAAGAACAATAATATAATGCGAAGATTCAGAAATGCTTAAGCATATAACAATTTATTTTTATATGCTCAGCACATGACAAAGTGGGGCCGAAACGTCAGTGCAGCCTTAGCCATCCAGCCAATAATTAAACTTTTACTGGCGCGCTATGTGCTCGCAGACACAGCTAAGATAGAATTTTTTATAAGTCTTCAAATCCTAAGAGGGGAAGTTCACCATTTGCAAAATTCTAATTCTTTAGCAACTTACCTTTAAGAAAACAAAATTCCAAAATTAAGCTAAAAAATATTCTGCTAAGCACCTATCATTAAATAGGTGCTGGCAGATCATTCGCGAGTTGTTCTTTATTGGTAGGAAGCGCTGGGTCACGATCATACACATCATCCCAAAAATGTAATACATCATTTTTATCCACCCAAGCGGTTATATACGTCAGGTGTATGGGTATCGGTGTTTTTAAATTGATCACTGTGGCACGTCCCGACTCTAAAGCCGCTTCAATACGCGGTCCCGCTTGCTGCAATGCAGGATCAAGTTCTTCTAATGCTTCAAGAAATTCAAACGGATCTTCTAAACGCACACAGCCCGAACTGAATAGACGTCTTTCCGCATCAAATAAACCTTTTGCGGGTGTATCATGAAGATACACAAGATGTCGATTAGCAAATTCAAATTTAATTTGTCCCAAAGAATTATGCGGCCCTGGATCCTGACGTAAAATATAACGTCCAGGATTTTTTTTCACGGCTAACCAATCCACGGCTTGTGGGTTTAATTCTTTATTCGGTTGATTCGCCGCAAATACTCGAATGTGACTACGACTTAAATAATTTGGATCACGCATCGCTTTAGGAATAACATCTCTGCGCGCAATTCCAGGGGGCACAGTCCAATAAGGATTTAATATGATACGGGTGACATGAGAATTAATCTCTGGTGTTGGTCTGGACGGTTTCCCCACTATCACTCGGGCAGTTAAAATGGCATGGTGATCTTTAATTAACCGTAAACGATGATCCGGTACATTAATCCAAATATAGGCGGGATTGGCTAAAGCAATCAGCCGTGACCAACGTTTTAAATTGAATTGAATTTGATGTAAACGTTCCGCCGCTGAAACATTCAGTGCTTGTCGTGTCGACGCACCTACGACACCATCGTCGTTTAACCCATGACGTTCTTGAAATGCAGCAACAGCCTCTTCAACTTGTTCATCAAAATCAATCGCGTTAACACTCCCTGTGCAAGCACTTTCTGCTAAATCCTCACTTGCACATAAACGCTGACGCAACACAGCGACTGCTGGGTCTTGCATGCCCACCGACAACACGCCCTTAGTCTGTAAACGCGGCCAAGGATGTTGTGCAGCCTGTTGATAAAATTCTAATTTCTTTTCCAAACGTAGATAAGCTGGAATAGATGAAGACAGCGAATCAGTTTGTGCATACGCGAATGTAGCAAAAGAGAATAAACTAAGCATCAAGCCCATTTTAATTTTTTTTTGCTGCGAGCAACGCATTTTATTATCTTTTTTCATCATAATGGTTTACCACATACCCCTCGACTATTTCTTGAAACTGTCTGACGATATTATCACCACGCAAGGTAGCAATTTTACGCCCATCGGCAAATACTGGCGCAATGGGGTGCTCACCGGTACCCGGTAAGCTAATGCCAATATTCGCGTGTTTACTTTCCCCCGGACCATTTACAATACATCCCATGACTGCCAAAGATAAATTTTCTACGCCATGGTATTGTTGTGACCAAGCCGGCATGCGTTCTTTAATATAGGCTTCGACCTGCTTGGCCAATTCCTGGAAATAACTACTGGTGGTACGTCCGCAGCCAGGACATGCTGAGACCGAAGGCATAAAGGCACGCAAGCCCATCGCTTGTAAAATTTGCTGGCAGACAACCACCTCGCGACTTCTATCACCCCCCGGTTCAGGTGTTAATGAGGCTCGAATCGTGTCACCGATACCTTCTTGTAATAAAACTGCTAAAGCTGCTGTAGTGGCAACGATCCCTTTAGAACCCATCCCTGCTTCGGTTAAACCCAAATGAATCGCGTACGAACAGCGCGCTGCTAAATTACGATGAATGGCAATTAAATCCTGCACGCGACTTACCTTACACGATAAAACGATAAGGCTCGCTGGCATACCAATTTTTTCAGCCAGCTCAGCGCTCAATAATGCTGATAATACTAAGGTCTCTTGCAACACTTCCGCTGCAGAACGTGGATGCGCAGATTGAGCATTTTTATCCATCTGGCGTGAGCTCAAATCCTGGTCCAGACTACCCCAATTCACACCTATCCGCACCGGCTTATTATATTTCAGTGCAACTTCTATCATCTGCGTGAATTGGACATCGCGCTTCTCACCATAACCCACATTACCTGGATTAATACGGTATTTATCCAAGGCTTCTGCACAGTCTGGATAAGCTTTTAATAAACGGTGGCCATTGTAATGGAAATCTCCGACGATCGGCACAGAATAGCCTGCTTCACGGACTTTATCGCGGATAAAAGGCACCTGTTGGGCGGCCAGCTCGGTGTTGACGGTAATTCGGACTAATTCTGAACCTGATTGAGCTAATTCAATGATTTGCTGGGCGGTGGCTGAAGCATCTTCGGTATCGGTATTCGTCATCGATTGCACGACGATAGGCGCCCCGCCGCCGAGCAGAACTGAACCGACTTGAACGGGGGTGCTGATACGACGTAGAATCGGAGATGGGAGTTCAGATTCAGCCATAGTTTAGTAACTTCCTTTATTTTTTAAGTACGGATGAAAATAACAATTTATTGCGGTATACTCTAGCACATTATGAAGTCAAGTGAACATACTAAAACAAGTCTAAAGACAAGGGAGATGGTTATGAAAACTCACTTACAAACACTTTATCAATCCCTACCCATTAACAGCACCGATGCCTATATTGCGCGGTTAAAACAAATCCCGGTATTAAGTGCTGAGGAAGAAACCGAACTCGCCGAACACTATTATCACTATCAAGACCTAGTCGCTGCTAAAAAGCTTATTATTGCCAACCTACGTTTCGTCGTACATATTGCACAAACGTATATGGGCTACGGTCTTGCACTCGCGGATCTGATTCAGGAAGGAAATATTGGTTTAATGAAAGCGGTTAAACGTTTTGACCCTAAAGTCGGCGTACGCCTGATCTCATTCGCTGTGCATTGGATCAAAGCAGAAATTCAAGAATTTATCTTACGTAACTGGCGTATCGTCAAAATAGCCACCACGAAAGCGCAGCGTAAATTATTTTTTAATTTACGTAAAATGAAAACCCATTTAGGTTGGTTTAATCAAAAAGAGATCGAAGCTGTGGCACGCGATCTCGGTGTCAAACCAGAAACCGTGCGCGAAATGGAGTCTCGTTTGGCCTCTAACGATATGAGTTTAGATGTCAGTAGTGATGAAAATAACGATTCTAAAACCACGAGCTATCCATTAATCGATATGCATTTTGAAGATAATCGTTACGATCCAGCCCGCTTACTTGAAGCCAGTGACACCATTGAGTCCAGCCAAGATCATTTACATAAAGCGCTGGCCAAACTAGACGAAAGAGAACAAACCATTATCAGGGATCGTTGGCTCACCGAACCTAAAATTACCTTGCAAGAATTAGCCAATCGCTATCAAGTATCGGCTGAACGCGTGCGTCAACTCGAGCAAAAAGCGATTAAAGAACTACGTCATGCGATCGAGGAACAAGCGGCATGAAATCTATAAAAAATCAGAACCCTGATAGAAGTTTTGTCAGTGTTATTGATAAATTTCTAAGCGCTTTCGATAAACGACATCCTGAGAAATCCGCTTCACAAGAAAAAGAAATTGAACAGTACCAAGTACTGATGACGAAACGCGATATAAAAAACTGATACACACTCTTGAATACACTCACAGAAATTGGATTTTTGACAAAGCGCCGGAAGAATGATGCAAGCGGTGTGTATTCAAGATATATGAGGATTGCGAATTGAGCGGCAACACAGACAAAAATTCAAGTGCGAAGAGTGTACCTATGTTTCTCGAAATTGAACTCAAACTCAGCATTGCCCCCAAAGATGTTAAGCTATTATTAGCACATCCTTTATTACAACTCCCCAGCACGCAAGCTATTTCAGTAGAACAACTCATCAGCCGTTATTTTGATACCTCGGATCTTATTTTATGGCAACAAGGCCTATCGATGCGCGTTCGTGAAGCTGGTGGGCGCACCATACAAACCTTAAAAACAGCGGGTGAACAAATCGGTGACCTACAGCATCGGCATGAATGGGATCAACCGGTGACGCAAAATAGGCCGAATATCCAAGAATTTACCGATCCAAGCCTCATCGCCAAACTGCAAACTATCCTAGGCAACAAGCATTTGTTAGAATTATTTCATACTGACTTTCAACGTAGCGCATGGAACTTAAAAACAGAAAATGGAACACACATCGAATTAGTTTTAGACCAAGGTCAGGTTAAAACCGCCAGTCGCCAAGCTGATCTACATGAAATTGAACTGGAATTAAAACATGGCGACAGTCAAGAACTGTATAAAATAGCTGAATTTCTCAAACAAAGCATTCCGCTCAGCGTAGAAACGCGTAGTAAGGCAGAACGTGGTTATTTGCTCTATAATGACAATAAAATGTCATCTAATTATGTATAGTTAATCACCCCTAATTAGAGTAATATCACCACAACTTAACAAAAACTTTAATTATATGTTAGAAAACACAACCACACATAAAAGCCAAAGAGAAAAACTCATTCTAATAGAAGGAGTCACCGAAACTGGCGAAAAATTCAGGCCCAGTGACTGGGCTGAGCGTATGTGCGGTTGTTTGGCCAGTTTTACTAACCGACGTATGGTGTACTCCCCACAACTGCGACCCATGATCGATCAAGAAAGTCGCACCAAATGCCTCGTTCTCGATCCCAAGCTCAAAGAAACCAACCCAGATATTTTTGAGTGTATTATGAAGTTTGCTGGTGAAAATCGCTTAAAAATCCACGAATCTTATACCGAAACTGAAGATTAAATCCCACATCAAAATATCGTTGTAGACAATTCTGATATGGGATGTTGATTTTTAATTCAAACGGGAACAGGGTGCAATCGGTAATTCTTCTTGAACTTTCTTTAATTCTCCTTCTTGAACTTTCTTAAATAAACTTGGATTAGATTGATTCACATAAACTGGCTCGCTGCGCATTATAGAATAAACATTTTCATGGAAACAATCTGAATGAGAAATTTCAGTATGGAATAACTCATCTAAATCCTGCAAAATTATTGATACCATTTTTTCAAATAAGATCTCCAAATTAGCAGGTGATTTCACTCCATTCATTGGTAGATAGTTTGAGTTTTCTGGTTGTACGTAGGTTAAAGAATTAAAAGCAAATCTAGCTAAAATATATCTACAATCATTTTTATTTCCTAAGGATGTCTTAATGGCGTCCTTAATACTTTCAAATATAGGTTTTGCACTAATTTCTTTTAATACTAGTTTATAACTTAGTGCTAAATTATCCCAAATTTTTATTGGAGATTCTGTTGACTCATGATTTTGATCGACATTCAAAAACAATTCACTAATGGTAGCATAGTCAGGATCAGATGAGTCTGTATTTAAATCATTTTTTTCCGAAATTTCATTGTAGATCGCTTGAATGTTGGTTGGTACTTTAGGTAAATCTCTTTGTAGTAATCTTTCATTATTTTCTCTTTGAAGATTATGCTTTGCTACTTCACAAGTTTCGGGTTTGGATGGTAATTTTTTACTACTTTTTCTTCGTCGTAATGTCCAGCCAAAAAAATTCTTATTATCATTCTCAGCAGCTTTTTTACTGTTAATCTCTCCACTAACTTGCGTGTCTTGCTGCTCTCTTGCCACATAAGTTCCGTTACCCATATTAATTTCATTGTTCATATATTTAACCTAAAAAATGTAGTCTATGTATGTTAAATACTGAAAATTAAACCTTTATTAACAGAAAAAAATTTATTTTTTTGTCAAAGCAAATTTAGTTACGTAAATTTGTATTACACATTAGTTGAAATTGACAAGCATGACAAATCGGCTTAGTTTTGCGACAATGCTGTTTAGCATGTAGGACGATTAAGGCATGATATTGTTTATAGAGATCGACACTTCGCGGTAGTTGCGTTTCAAATAGCTGGCGGCAGTATTCATACTTCTCCTGACCTTGTATCAAATCTAAGCGTTGCAATAAACGTCGCGTGTAGGCATCGATCACGAACACCGGCCGATTGAAGGCATACAGTAGGATATCATCGGCGGTTTCGGGACCTATACCCTTTACCCTGAGTAATTGTTCACGCAGCTGCCTGGTGCTTGATTTATCTAAGCCCGCGTAAGCACCCTGTGCTAAATACCAATGACAATAATTTTGCACGCGCTGTGTCTTAATCCGAAAATAACCACTTGGCTTTAAACAGATTGCTAAATCGCTACTGGATAAACCTAGGATTGCTTCGGCGGTTAAAGGTATTTGTTGTTTTAAAAGCAGCAAAGCTTTCTCAACATTCGACCAATGGGTATTTTGCGTGAGTATCGCGCCCAGCATGACCTCGAAAGGGCCGTCTGCCGGCCACCATTGCTGGCGGCCGTACATATTTAACAGACCTTCATAGATGCTGAGCAGGTTTTGTTGCGTAACCGATGTCATTGGAAAAATCGTTTATTCTAACGCTATCGTCCAAAATAAGCGATATTATCCCAAAGAATCGTTTTTTATGAAAAAAACCTAACTTCTTACTGTTCTAGAAATTGCGTAATTGGAATTTTTGCCATTAGTTTCATTGTTTGGAGGTGAAATAAAAAAGCTAGAAAAAGTATTTGCCGTCGGATGAGCTAGGTTGTTTTCCTGTTGATTAGAGTTGCCCGTAGACAGTAAAGGCTGCTGTTCTGCAATCAGAGGAATAGGACGCATAGCTCTTAACTCAACCAATATAAAATTCATGCGCTTAACTAAGGTTTTAAGGTTTAAAATATTTAATTTTTTCAATATATCTTCTAAAGATGTTATAAGTTTTACAAACATTTCTATATAATCAGAATTATGGTTATTCTGTGTTTGGTGCATATCAATTAAATCGTTGAAATGCTGATTAATAAGAGGAAATTTTTCTTGCATAAGGATATAAGCATCATTAGAAACTTTATGTTTAATATCTGCCTCTAAAGTTTTCATTTCTGTCTCAAGGCTTATTAATTTTTCAAGCTCAGAATCAGAAATAGAGTCTTTCTTCAGGTTTAGATTTAAATGCTTATCTTTTGCTTTTTTTCTAATACAATTCCAAACAAAACTACCTCCTGTAATAAGACAGATTATTGCTACAATTCCCCCCCCCACTAATAACCAAGTAACATAACTATCATCGTTATTTTTTTCATCACAAGCATCCCCATTCACATGGGTTAATTCACGCGACTTTGCTACTAAGTCACTCAACATTATATTAGCAGTAGTTATGACGTAGGATACCCCTAAAATTGAAGTTACATTTTTTAAAGCTTGACTTTCAGGTTGGAATCTTTGTGTTAAAAATTTACTTCTCGGTAACAATAGAGCAAAGTCTTCTAAACTTAAAGGCAAACAAGGATCCTCATTAGGATTGATATTTCTAATCGATCGATTAGAAATTACGTGAATCTCAACATTCACTATTCCAGCCAATACTATTTTATGATCAACTAATCCATTTTTAACTACAATCTTTTTAATAATATCGAGTTCTAAAGCGCTTATAAGCCAGTCGAGGTCGTCCGGTGACAGTACTTGGGGATTTCCTTGAAGATCATAACGTTTAATACTATCCTCAGATAATTCAAAGACAGTATCTGGAAACGTAATTTTTACACTCCCGTATTTTTTAATAAACCGCTTTAATCCTTTAGTGTTATTTAAACTTTGGCGATAAATATTAGAGATTTTATCATCGGGATTAGATTCGCCTACAGAATGAGATGTCTTAGCTACCATTTCATCTGAAGCTAACGATTGGTTTTCAATATAGTTTTTACACGTTGACTCTGTAATAGATTGAGATATCAAAATTTTATCTAAAACAACACTGCTCACTTGACCTTCTTGAGCAAAAGATTTTCTTAAGGGTTTACTTAACTTAAAGTTTTTTTCTAAAACAAACAATTTAAGTGCTAAGTTTAAGTCTTGAATCGATTCAGGAGAGGGTTCAACACCATTGATTTTAATTTCCAATAGTCTTCTGGCAATTAATTGTTCTCCACTATGATCCACGAGATCCTCAATGATCCTATTTTTGTCTTTGATTAGTTTAAGAGTAATGAGTTGCTGATCTAACATATATATTTCGAAAGTCGACTTTAACCAATTATAATCACTGATAGACATCGATTGGGTGGTTTTTTGGTAAGTAATATCATGACGACTTATATTATTATGGGTTAATTTAAAAACCGTATCATTGAATATAAATTCAACTGAGTATTTCTTGAGTAAATTATGTAGGCTTGGATTATTTTTTAAATCCTCTTTATATAGACTTTGAATGTCATTTTCTGAAGCGCTCCAAGAGTGCTGATTTTCATCCAAATCAGAACAATCTTTAATTTGTTTATCTACCCATTTTTTGAAATCTGGTTCATAGGTTTGCAATTCAGACTTAATAAATAAATTAACTTCATTAATAGAGTCTCCATTTTGTGCCTTTTTCATTATTTGGTCTAACAAATTCGAATTCCTAGCCAATAAAAAACGAAATAAAGCACTACCAAAATAATATAAGTCTCCACCACTCGCATAACTCATATTAATAATATGCTCTATCCTAGGTAGTTTATTTTTGGATTTTTTAATGTAATCTGCTTCTTCTTTAAAACAATTTTCATTACCTAAAGCATTGGCTGATCCTTCTATCATCCACGAAGGCAGACAATGTAGTCCCTGTTCTCCCAGCAACGCATAAAAAAGGGTGTGTTGAATTTCATGACCTAAATTGCGAAAATTTCCCCCTTCTTTAGAGATTCGATTACGAGTATCACCTATTTGTTGGTAAATAAATGTTTCGTGCCATTGTTCAATATTAGATAAAGGTCTATAACTAATCATGGGACGGTCATTTTCAGAAGGTACACGTACATGAGCATAACCTCCTCCTGCCGTATTAACCCCCCATAAAGGTCCATACTTAACATACTCATCGTTGTTTTTAAAAATATACAATCTAAAGATTTGATTCTTAAGGGGTTTCTTAAAATTAAGATGTAAATTAGTTTTCAACTTCTCGACTCGCGCATAAGTCTCTTTAATAGCTTCATTAATGTTAGTTTTTTCATCATCAGTCAGTTGTTGTTGAAAAGAAACATTAACCGTAAATGCACCGCTTTGATAATTATAGTTATTAGGAAATACCTGTTGCTTGGCTACGATTTCATATAAATCTATAAACAAGTTTTTTTCACTATCCGCTAAGTTTTCTACATACTCGATATAGGCACATTCCTTAACTTCATTGACCGTTAAAGAAAAACAACTATTCTCAGTTAATTTCATTATTTTAGAAATATAGTTCTTAGTAGTTTGGTCCACTATTTCATAAATTTTTTTATTATCCTTAAAATTGATACGTAAAATACGATATGTACCTAAAACCGTTCGAAAAGAAAAGATAGAGTCGGAATTCCAACGACGAATTTCATTATTCATCTTGTGTAGAGTATCAAAGTATGTTTCAAAATTTGAATAATTTATATCTTTTTCTATATAATTGTAAAAATTAACATTCAGCACCCAAAATAAATTAGTAAAATGCCAATCGAGTCGATCGATGGCTTTATCTAACACAATGTTAGAGTTTGCTATTTTATCAGCATACCGAGTGATCAATTTTAAAACGCGCGGCGCTTCCTTTTTGTGATCAACTCTTAAAAAGACATTAAAACGATCATAGAGCATTTTAAGATCTTCAATGTTAGTTAAAACATAGCTATCTATCATTAACTCATCTGTAGCTAATGCAAATAATATATTTTTTTCATTGTCGCTTAAATTTTGTAATGAATCCGATAAAAATGCTGCTTCTAAAAATCTAAAAAAGAGAATTCGACTGTTTTTGTTTGAGGAGTGAGTCGATTGCGAATATTGAACTATCAATAGCCCTAATTTATCAAAAAATTGGTACCACTCTGCTTTGACAGTTTTTAACAAAATATCGATTGTTTTTTCTTGGTTAAATTTTCTATTCTTTCTTAAAATAGGCATTAAATCCCCACAACATTTTTTTAATTTAGTAAAATACTCACTATCATGCTCATGATCGGCGAATAATTTTCTAGGGATTCCTTGTTTAACTACCTCATTTCTAAATACAAACTATTAACCTTGTTAACCCTGCTAAATAAATCATTTTTAAGTCACGATCAGGCACATAAAGTGTTGCCAGCATAGGTAGCAAAACTTAAGGATTTCTTAAGATACACTATGCATTAAAAAAATTGATAACGAGTTTAATTTTGATAAGAATTTAATATTAGATTACTATTTATAAATTTATTTGCCAGGAAAATTGCCCGTAACCGCAATATGGCGGCATATGGACTCTGCAACGACAGAATTAAACCATTATTCGTCATAATGTTGATTGTTTACTCGCGAGAATTCAATTCAATTTACTTAATTTCTATAAATTCTTTCTAAATCAAAATTATTGATTGAAATTTTTAATATTTATATAAAAATTAAATCGATTTTTTAGTTAAGGATCTCTTAAGCTTCGCCACCTACGATGAAGATCATTTTTTTAAATTTTCATAGGTGTTTTAATGCCAATTATTTCTAATCAAAATCCATTATTAGAAACTATTCATAACGATATACTTAAGGGACTAGTTACTGATCAAACCTTAACTACTTTTAAGAGTTTTTTAAAGTTCTTTAATCCCTTACCTTGTGATACAAAACTTGTCACTACAGAGTCTATGCCATGTATTGCTGGTGCAGATCATATAATGGAAAAAGTATCGTCGTATAAAAATTTAGTTAAGGATGATTCTTTTAAAAATGGCTTAAACTATTTAACATCTTTTATTGATCAGCATACTTCAGATATAGAATCAACCGATATAGAAAACTTATTACAAATTTGTGATAATTTTTTTAAAATTCCTTTTAACAATTTGGATTTAACTCCTTCACAAATAAATAATATAACCCAAGCCTTTTTTGATTTTTTTGCGAGTATCACCAATTTGCGCGAAACTATTTTTATTAATTCAAATAATGACAAACCCAAGATTATTGAGTTAATAAGCTTATCTCTAGCATATTTTATTCGTTTAAATAAGCTTAATGGCAAAGTTAGTCCAGGTGAACCAAGAGTGACTTACATGATTTATTCGCCATTGATAAGTTATCTTGAAGGCCTAGGTAATTTAACCTTACACTTCAGGCAACAACATGATGGAGCTGATTTAGGTCCATTTGAAAATAACGCAGTCAGACTTATTAATTCAATGACTAATTTGACAAGCGATCAATTAAGTAATGCCAGATATGCGTTTCTTAGTAAATATCATACTGAGCCTGATTTATTAAATGAATGTAAACGCTTGTTTAATACAACTAACTGCGATCCTTATCAATTTACTAATCAATACAAATTGATTAGCCTAGGAAGAACAGTTAGGAATCCTAATGCAGCGGAACCTATAGCACAAAAATTATTGTTTGGCTCAAATTATGACATAAAATTACGTTTAAAAACATTATGTACAACGATAGATAAAAATAACGCATTAGCTAATTTTTTAGACTACTTTAAAACCACAGTTAAGGAATCCAATAAAAATGAACAAGTTTTATCGGTTAATTTTGTAAAAAATTTATCTTCCCTTTCTTTCCATTTAACCGATGTGTTTAAGGAAACTAAACCTAAATCTAGAATTTACGATAGCTTATACTCCTTAGTATTAACCCTATTAAAAAATCCATCAATAGGCAATCATTATTCCGATGTTTTGCAAGCGATAAGGGCATGTACAGAACAAATGCTTGTTAGATTAGCAGATCAAACAGACCTCAAGTTAAAACAACCTCAAATGGCCATTGAAACTTCAATGAACATTCTTGCAGATATATTCCATCAAACAATGGATATCGCTGCTGTTACAGCGTTTGATAAAAAAGACATTGGAGAAATGATTAAGAAACTTAGCATAGCTTGCCTAAAAATTGATACCTGTAATTCCTTTTCTGCATTAAATCAATTTAGTAAAACTTTAGGCAGTATGGTCCGTAGCTTATCTAAGAGAAATAAAACTGAAACCGATAGCAACGCTGCTCAAGTAATCGAAACAACTGCTCGACAAATTATTCAAAATGCAAACAATACAATTTCAGAACAGCACATACTAAATTTGCGATGGTTCTACCTAAAAGGACGTTATGACACCAAGGCAATTCAAAATTGCCCAAAAGTATTTAATTCTATCGATTGTAATGAGGTAATTTCTGCTAATAAAACAATAATACAGGACGAAATTCCCACGACAATAATTCCTGAAACAACCACGCCAATTGTTATTCAAGCTATGAATACGACCAAATTACCTAGTTATTCTAATACTACTAACTTTAACCGGACCGATGCTGTAAAAGAATCTAATAACAACAATTCAATCAATTCAACATTATCTAATTCTGGTCTAAGCTTAGGAACTTCAGCTGCACATGGTGCAGGATCGGGTATGTTAAATGCTATCATTCAATACTTTGCTGCCAAACATTCTCGGCGGGGCGAACAAACATCAGCAACGAAAGCAGTGATTATCTCTAGCAGTCTATTGGCTCATGCGGCATTTGCTGCAACGTTTCCATTGATGCTATACAAGATACAAGAGCATATAAATCAAGGCAATGAAGACGAAGCGCAACAGCTATGGGACAACTTGCTATTACAAGCACTGCCAACTTTTATTAGCAGTGTCGGTTTAAGTATGGGTTTGCAAATATTTTATGTATGCACGCAATTAATACCCAACCACGCCCGAGCAATTGCACGAAATACGGTGCCTCTCTTGGGGACGGCAGTCAATCTGTTCAAAAATCCTGTCGCCACCGGTGTGCAAATGGCTACATCTATTGCAATTTCTTCTTTAACTTATGGTTTATTTAATCGGATTTCTCCAGTAAATAATACTAATTTTATCGATGTAGAAAAGTCTGCTACGGAAAATAGAACCTTTGAAATGGAACCCTTAAAAGAAGAAAAAGAAAGTGATACTAACAATGCTATTAACGAAATCGAACAAAATTTAACCCCCGAAGAAATTTTTTTCCAAAAAAATAAATTTATTTCATTACCAAATCTAGATAAAATGGCTAGATATTTAAAAGATATCATTGATGACACCCAAGCTTTTTCAGATATGCAAAATTTGCAATCTTCCAAAGAATTGCTTCAAACTCGTTTAAGAGCATTAAACAGTCTTCATGCAGGATTAATATCTAAAGACTTTATCAAATTATCTAAAGATAAAACTCCTGAAAACGTTGAAATTCAATTTAAGTCTAATTGCGAAAGCTTAAAATTCTTAATTGAAAGTATAAATAAAGAGCTGCAAACTAACTATTTCTTCAGTGAAGATAGAAATTTGAAAGCCGATTTAAATAAAATTGAGGGGTTAAACTCTAAAGACCATACCTTTGAGTTTAAAACTAAATTAGGGAAAATAAGAGATAACATTGGATTTATAGACACTATAATCAAGGCAGCTTTTTCACGTAATGAGAGTGATTTTAAAAAAAAACCGCAAGATAATCGTAGAAATACTGTATGTTTTTCTAGTGAAAATGATAAAGCTAGATATTCTATTGCCTCATCTTCCGATGAGTCTTCTAAATCAGACGGATATGGTAATACAAAATTTAATGATTCAAATATACTCGAAGTACAAAGTTTATTACCAACTAGACTTAATCGTTAATAAATAAACAAAAAAGCCTGCAGAAGCAGGCTTTTTTTCGTCTGTTGTAACTTAGCCTTGCAAAATATTCCGATAATCTACTGCTAATTTTTTCAAATCCAGTTGATTAAAAAATAGTGAATAACACATCCAACAGCTTAATGCAGCTAAATCACGAAATTGATGCGGTATATGATAAGGTTTGACGAGTAATCCTTCTTCAAACAAATGTGCTAATAAACGTTGATCTTCCAAACTGGTTTTACCGACAAATAATAAGTCAATTCTATCCACTAAACCTTGTTCTACCGCTAAGCGTAGATAATTATAGATTAAAATAAAGCCTTTGCTGTAAACCAAATCTTTAGTAAATGGACCCAATGCCGGTAAGCTACCGCGAAAGATTCGCACACTACTTTTATAACTTTCTTCCGGTGTATGTGCTTGCTCCAGAAAAAAATTAAATACTTGCAAGAAATCAGCGCCCTCTTCGGCCATGGCAATACCGGTGACGCGATCGGTCAATTTTTTAATGCGCATTGGCGAAGAAACAAAATGAAATAACTCCATAATAATCGCCAAACCTTCTTGATTAGCAATGGCTGAAGGTGGCCCTTTTCCCAAAAAGGTACAAATGGGTTGATGCATGCCATTAAGTGTGGTGCCCATATGCACCCAACCCTCATGCACTTCTAAAATACGTAAATCACGTTCGCTAAATAAAGCATCTTGTCGAATCTTAATCGTCTCAGCACCGGCAGCTGCATCCGCTACTATCCCATCACTAATGATCACCCATTTTTTCATTTTAGGCTTTTGCAGTTTAGTCTTAGTAGATTTATGCTGTTTAAAATAAATGGATAAACGTTGATTCAATATCTCTGCCGCTTGTTGACTATCATAGCGTTTCTCATCCAATTCATTGAACGTTTTATCCTTAATATTCATTAATGCTTGTGAAACACTCGGCACTAAATCTTTTAAACGCGGCGCATTTACGTAAAAGGCATCATCGGCACTACCATAAAGCTCTTGTGATAAAGCACTAAACTCTGGCGTGCCGCGTGCAGCTAAGAGATTCAAAACATCCTGATATTCTCGACACATACGCAACATTATGTTACCAATGCTGCTGATTTGTCCGACTTCACGATTAATATCGCGCTCGAGCGCTTGAAATTCTTCACGTTTTTTATGAATATTAAAGGCTAACTTATTTTTCAGATAATATTCAGCATTTACTTTAGGTAATTGTTTGCATTTTTTTTTAAAAAAATCGACTTGTATTTCCGGCCCCCATTTAATACTGTCTAAAATCTTTATCGCTTCTTGTGCTTGCACGATACGATCCGAGAGTTCTCGTAATCGTGCGCGATAAGCTTTTTCATAACTCTTCATGCATCCCTACTCCATTCCTGTATCTTTAGACGATCCACTCTTAAACGTTTAGCTGAAATTGGCGGCACATTCAATAAATTGCAAGAAAAATTATCAAAAAGAAAATTTTAGAATTTATACCGGTTCGTTAGAAGTTTCAGGTGTCATAGTCAGCATAGGTACATTGTCATTGTCATTATTTTCTTCAGAAGCGAATCCGTTACTTTTAAATAATTTTTTATACAGCGCATATCCAAAAAAACCCAGTGCGAATAATCCACTTAAAATACCTGCAGATATGATGATATTCCTAGCGGATAATCTCGACATTTCATTAGGCTGATCAGCAAGAGGCGTAAAAGGAGATGTTGAGAAAAAAGAATTATTTCCTATCAGATAAGGTGTTGCTGAGGAAGGTAGATTTTTCATGTCTGTTATATCGAAGTTATTCGACACAGTAGATATACCCATTGGTTGATTATAGGGTGTGTTCAAAGAATCTTGTGCCATTATTTGATCTTTCTGCAGTGCTGAGATAAGTTTTATTTTTATCTGTTGTAGTTCTTTTATTAGGTTTTTTTCCAAAATTTTTAATTTATGGTTAATTTTTCCTCTTAATTTTTTTTCAATTTTATAAATTTCTGGACCTTTAAGATCGTTTAAGTTTATTGGATAAGATTCGAGTTGTTCAAGAAGTGGAATGAGAATAAGATTTTTGTAATCTTTTAGACTGCAAATAGTTTCTTTAAATTCGCCAATATTAGCTTTTAGCTCTCTAATATTTATAATAAATGGCTTTGATTGTCCAAGAATATTCTTTATTTCATCTAAAAAAAGTTTAGAACCAAAAATATTATCTTCAAAATTGGGGTAATCAAAATTAATTTTTTTTAAATGTTCCAAAAATTCTAATGAAGTAATGAAATTAAACCCATGATGCTTACTACCACGAATAATGTAGTTATCTTCTGTAAGTCTTAAAAAAGCGGCTATCGCGTCAAAAAATGCAAACAAATTTGCAATTTTTGTATGAAATAAATTAACGTCATGTAAAGCAAAATTAGCTGCGTCTTTATAGTTATCTTTTAAATTTATTAGATGATAGTCTCTAATTTGTTCAAATTTATCTATAAAATCATATACGCTATTACATTTTTTAGAACAATCTCCTGAATCCATTATTCCTCCATTTATTATTAATTTAGCGGGAGGTTTGTAGTGTGCCTCTATTTAAAAGCTAAAATTTATTTAATATGTTTCTACATTATATAATCTCTTCACTCCCAGCAATAGTTTATCGACAAATTTAAGGTAACTAAATCACTTATTGTACCAAACTCGTCAGCAGTTGCACCTGGTCTGCTGAATCATTCAACGCTGGGATATAATTAAAATTTTCACCACCCGCTTTTAAAAACAGTTCTCGATAACGTTTAGAAATCTCTTCTAAGGTCTCTAAACAATCGACAACAAATCCTGGACAGATTATGGTGACATTTTTTATGCCTTGTGCCGGCAGTTGTTGTAATACCACTTCGCAATACGGCTGTAACCACTGCGCTTTGCCGAAACGTGATTGAAACACCAGCTGATATTCATCAGCAGATAACCGTAAACATTCTGCGATTAAACCTACTGTAGTAACACATTGTTGTTGGTAAGGATCGCCTAATTCAATACAACGTTGGGGTAAGCCATGAAAAGAAAATAATAAGTAGCTATTTTTTGCCTGTTCTGCGCGAAATTGTTTAATTCTATGAGTAATTGCTTGAATATACAGTGGATGATCAAAATAGGATGCTATAAAACGCAGATTAGGAATAAGACGCGATTGCTGCAATAATTGACTAATTTTATCAAAACAACTGGCAGTAGTCGCAGCAGAATATTGTGGATACAAGGGTAAAATAACGATGGAAGATACACCCGCTGCTAATAATTCCTGCAGTCCAGCTTCTAAATTGGGTTTACCATAGCGCATAGCAAGCACAACTTTGAATTGATCAGCTAAACTGATTTGTAATTTTTTGGCTAAACGTTGTGTATAAACCGTTAACGGTGAACCTTCATCCATCCAAATACTTTGATAAAGTTTTGCTGAGCGTCGCGCACGTATCGGTAGGATAACGAACTTTAACAAGGGTTGCCATAAACAAGCCGGTAATTCCACCACGCGTTTATCACTTAAAAATTCCGCTAAATAATCGCGTACTGCTTTTGGCGTCGATGCCGAGGGTGTCCCTAAATTAATCAATAATACACCGGGTTTCACGTGCGGATGCCTTTACCGCGATGCAGTAAATACAGATTGATCAAAAATAAAATCACACAGCTGAAAAATATGATGGTTAACGCCCAAACGACTGGAATATCACTAATACCTAATAAGCTATAACGAAAACTATTTACTATATATAAAATCGGGTTAAATAAGGATATGTGGCGCCAAAAGCTGGGTAATAAATCAATGGAATAGAATATTCCACCCAGATAAGTCAAGGGCGTTAACACAAACGTCGGAACTATCGAAACGTCATCAAAGGTCTTAGCAAATAACGCATTAGTAAAACCTGCGAGCGAAAATAAAATCGTCGTCATCGGCACGATGATCAGCAATACAAAAATATTAAAAACATGTAATTGTGTAAAAAATAAAGCTAAAATGGTAACTAATAGACCCACCAATAAACCGCGAGCAACACCGCCGGCGACAAATCCAGCTAACAGTAAATAGTTTGGCAACGGTGCAACGATAAGCTCTTCGATACTGCGTTGAAAACGCATACCGAAAAAAGAAGTCACCACATTAGTATACGCTGCAGTAATCACTGACATCATGATTAAGCCGGGCGCAATGTATTGCATATAGCTATAACCTTCGATATTGCCTAAACGTTGACCAATCAAATTACCAAAGATTAAAAAATAAAGTGTCATCGTCACCAAAGGTGGTAATAAGGTTTGCACCCAAATACGCAAAAAACGTTTTATTTCTTTGCGTAACAAACTAATAAATGCGATCCAGTAGACTTTTGCTTGCATAGTCATTAATCTTTTAACACTCTCTGGTACATAGCTTGGCTTTGTTTAAATTTTTTATTTTACTCATCTACTCTTTATTTTTATTCGCAGCAATTAAATTTAAAAATAGTTCTTCTAAACGATTGGCTTTATTGCGTAAACTGGTTACTTCAATATGATGGCCTTCTAAAAAACCAAATAAATTATTGAGCGATTGTTCTTTAGCAACATCCACTTCTAAAGTTACATTATCTAATAAACGCATCGCAAACTGCGATTGGGGTAAATCTATCAGCGGTTTTTTTAAATCAAACACAAAGGTTTCCATATTTAAAGTCGCTAATAGATGTTTCATGCTGGTATTTTCAATTATGCTACCTTTATCAATAATAGCAATATTCTTGCACAGATATTCTGCTTCTTCTAAATAATGTGTCGTTAAAATGATGGTAATACCTTGTTGATTAATGCTACGCAAAAATTCCCACATCGAACGCCGTATTTCGATGTCTACACCTGCCGTAGGCTCATCTAATATGAGTAGTTTTGGTTGATGTACTAAGGCGCGCGCTATCATCAAGCGACGTTTCATACCCCCCGAGAGTTGCATAGAAATTTGATCGCGTTTATCCCAAAGATCGAGTTTTTTTAAATAGATTTCTGCACGTTGTTTCGCCAAGCGTCTTGGTACACCATAATAACCCGCTTGATAAACAATAACGTCTATCACTTTTTCAAAGATGCTAAAATTAAGTTCTTGTGGCACGATGCCAATACAGGATTTAGCCGCTTCTAATTCACTATCAATACTATGCCCAAAGACTTTCACTGATCCGGCAGTTTTATTGACCAGCGAAGCAATAATACCAATCGTAGTTGATTTTCCAGCGCCATTGGGTCCCAATAAAGCAAAAAAATCACCTTTATCAACATTCAGATCAATATTTTTAAGGGCGATAACACCATTTTTATAGATTTTACTCAGGCCTTGGATATTCAATGCTTGCATAAGTTTAATGGCACTTTAAAATGAATAGGCTTAAACCAAAGAGTATAACATGACATGACTATACCATTCCCTACTGATCGACTCGCTAAGTTATTGTTATCAGGGCCTACAGGGCAGCTTGAAGTAATGACTAGTTCACCCGAAACTCCACGCAACCCACCTACCATTGCGGTTATTTGCCACCCACATCCTTTGTTTGGCGGAACCATGCACAATAAGGTTATCTACACCTTGGCACGTTGTTTCAACAGCATGGAACTTGCTACGGTACGTTTCAATTTCCGTGGCGTCGGCCTCAGCCAGGGTGAATATGCTAATGGCATCGGTGAAACCGATGATTTATTAGCGATACTTGCATGGTTAAAAACCAGCTGTCCTGAATCAGCAATTTGGCTGGCGGGGTTTTCTTTTGGTGCTTATGTAGCAGCTCGCGCTGCAAAAGTTTGGCCTGCAAAACAATTAATTTGTGTTGCACCTCCTATTGAAAACTTTCCTTTTAAAGAACTTCCACCCTTTTCTTGCCCCTGGATATTGGTACAAGGCGATGAAGATGAGGTGGTATCTGCTGCAGCGGTATTTTCCTGGGTGGATTCCTTAAAACATCCTCCAGAAGTCATTAAAATTCATGGGGCAAGCCATTTTTTTCATGGCAAGCTCATTGAGTTACGCGATTGCTTAACAACAACACTTAACAAGTCAATTAAATGACTCCATTAGCTGCTTATAGACAACAAGTATTACGCCAAGCTTTACAGACCGATGCTCAACAAGCTTTAGCGATGCAACAATTTCAAGCGGTGTATGATGAACTAATCAAACCCCGTTGGTTTAGAAAAAAATCTATGCAAGGATTATATGTATGGGGGGCTGTCGGTCGAGGCAAAACCTATTTAATGGATTTATTTTACAATCATTTACCGGTTACTAAATCGCGTTATCACTTCCACCAATTTATGCATCACGTGCACGCAGAACTGGCTCAGCTACAAGGACAATCGAATCCATTGCTGCGAATTGCTAAACGTCTACGTAAAGAAGTCGATGTTATTTGCTTAGATGAATTCTTAGTGCATGAAATTGGCGATGCCATGTTACTCGCACAATTATTAGAAGCCTTATTTGCAGAAGGGATTGTGTTAGTCACAACCGCAAATACACCTCCCGAAGATTTATATGCTAACGGCTTGCAACGCGGACTATTCTTACCGGCAATAAGCTTAATTAAACAACATTTACGCATTTTTCATTTAGATAGTACGATTGATTATCGGCGTCAGCATTTAATCAACGAAGAAAATGAGTTAGTTTGCGTAATAAGTCTTGTACAAATACAAGCTTTATTCGATAGATTAAGCAAAAACCAAAAAGTTTCTTATCAAGCATTGACCATTAATGACCGCAAGATTTCACATTTAGGCTGCACTGAACACGTAGTATGGTTTGATTTTAGTTCAATTTGTTCGATACCACGCAGTCAATTGGATTATTTAGTTATTGCGCAGCGTTTTTCGACCATTTTAATCAGCGATATCAAACCTATCGGCGAATATGAAGATAATCTAGCTAGATTATTTATCCATTTAATTGATATTCTTTATGATGCAAACAACCATGTTATTCTCACATCAACACAGCCTATCCAGGATATTTATCCTAAAGGTCGATTAAGTGTTGAGTTTGAGCGTACTAAAAGCCGCTTAGCTACTTTTAAAAAAAATGGCTAAGTCATTAACGGTTTTATAATGCAATACTCACAGCAATTGGATTTTTGACAAGTGCCGTGACTATTTAATCTACATCGACATAACATAAAAATTGCGAATTGAACGGCAACACAGACAAAAATTCAAGTGCGAGAATATTAAAAAAGGCGCTAACAGCGCCTTTTTTTTGTAAACAAATCTATACAGCAGCTTTAAGTTTTTTTAATGGTTTTATTTTTACCACTTTTCGTGCAGGTTTTGCTTTGAAAGTCGTGGCTTCACCTGTAAACGGATTGATCCCTTTACGTGCTTTAGTCGCTGATTTTTTTACCACAGTAATTTTATACATACCTGGGTGCGCAAAAGCACAACCGGCTTTTACATGCGCATGCATAATCGCCTGTAAGGTTTCTAAAACCCCAGCAACTTGTTTCTTAGATAATTCTGTATTTTCTACTAAGCACTGAAGCAATTCAGTTTTAGTAAAAGACTTTTTCACCGCAGCTAGTTTTTTACTAGCCGATGTTACTTTAGTTTTTTTACGTGTTTTAGCCACTGGAGACTTTTTTTTAGCTAATTTTTTAGCCATGGTTCATATTCCTCTAAATTATATAAGGAGTAAACAGAAGGTTAGGATTCTATAAAATAGCATATTTCTAGTTTTTTGCTAGAGGTCCTTATAAATATTTTATGCTTATTTTTTATTTGTAAGAAAGTGTCTTTATAAATGTTGTAGAATTTGCACAACTATTTCGATAAAAATTAATAAAATGATCACAAATTCTAAAATACTCGAATAACGATGTTGTAGCTGACTATTTAACATCTCTAAAATTTCATGCGCTACATCAAGTTTATGATTCAAAGCGGCTACTCTTTTTGGAATATCTAAAAACTTTTCAGTCATTTCATAATAAGATTCAAGATTCGAATAGCGCCAAAAGTACTCAGGAACATCTAAATATTCACTACTGAGATTAACCGAGCTTCGTGTCAAGAAAATCTCACCAATACGTTTAGAAATTTCCGAGCGAGATAGCGAAATTTTACCAAAGCGTGCTAATTCTCTAGGAAAATGACTATTCGCAAGCACGGTTTTATTCACCGATTCTTCATACGATTCTAGTTTTATCGATTGTGCTAAACCATAAGAAATAGCGAGCTTGATTTGCACATTATCTGATTCGTCACTTTCTAAAGTGATCACATCGACATTAAAGCGTTGATGAGGAAAAAGTCGGGTTTCTTTATCAAGATAATAAATGAAGCGATCCATTTCAATTTTTTCTAAAGGGTCTATAGAAAAAGGTTTAATCTCATCGATTATTTTTTTCTCTTGTTGTTTACTGAGATTCCAGGTTACAAAACAACCATGATTAAAGAAAAAAAGATCGATAGGTTTATCTTGTTTAGTGACATACAGTACATTCCGGAATAATTTAGCAATATAACGCTTAGTACGAAAAAATTCCGCAAGTAGACTTAATTTATAATTAGCTGCTGTACAAAAAGAAACGCAACGCATAAATGTTCACTGTCGTATAATAGATTTGCTACCCATGATCTTTACTCTTCGCGGCATTTGCCAAAAACCTAATTGCTGCGTGCATCAAAAAAATCAAGTCGATTTCTTGTTTTTTCGATGAGTATGTGACGCAATACGTCTAGATGTCTCAGGATACCCGACTACTTGCGGTATACCATTTTCTCGTAAACTAATAAGCTCAACGGATTGCCACTGAATTTTAGCAGTTTTTGAAGTATTTGCTTGAAGAAATTTTTCCATCATTGAACGATTAAATAATGACTGTTTTTGCAATGGTACGTGTGCCTCCAAAAAAAGTCTATGTTTTTCCCAACCAAATTTATAAGGTAAATCAATGATAGTTACTTTTTCTTTACGCGTCACTTCTGCAAATAAACTTTCTATATCTTCTGGAAAAAGTCGAATACATCCTGCGCTACTCCGTCGTCCGACACCTTGCGAGTCATTCGTACCGTGAATTAAGTAAGTGGCCTGTTTAAGCCGCATAGCATATCCACCCAATGGATTATCAGGACCGGGTGGAACTTTTACCGGTAAATGCACACCATCTTTCGCTCGATCTTTGCGGATTGACTCCGGTACTGTCCAGATGGGATTACGCATTTTTTCGGCAATCCATGAAGGCCCTAAAGGCGTATCCCACCCTTCTCGACCTATTCCTACAGGATAAGTTATCACTACATGACGATGTGGTGGAAAATAATAAATACGTAATTCGGCTAAATTAATGATTAAACCATGCCGTTTAGGTGGCAAAATAAAGCGGCTAGGAATTACGATAATGCTTCCAGGTTGCGGGTGGTCTGGATTTATCATTGGATTGGCTTCTACCAACTCAAAATAACCCATATCATAACGTCGACCAATTTTATTAAACGTATCACCGGGTAATGCTTGCGTCCATTGCACATGGCCTACGATATCATCTCCGTGCGCAGGTAACACAAACGTTAATGCAAAAGCGGGTGTAACAACACTCCAATAGAAAAAAACCCCCATTGCCAAATATATTGCTCGTTTTTTAAAACTTTCAATCATTGCAATAGAAAAGGATAGTATCGACATAATTACCAATAAAAAAACAACTTTTCTTAAAATTGGGTATTGTACATCGAATGCGTAATTACGCAACCGCAGTACCTTGCCAAGAACCTGCTTGTAAGTATACCTACATAAGTCATTTTTTTTATCAGTAGTTTAGCGTAAGTCAGGAGATTTTATTCTATACTACTGCTATTTACTTTTACTAGGCCGAGATTATGCTCGCGATTAGCAGACAACGCCGACGGTTTTCATTACAAAAAATACAGCAATTTTTTCGAGTCGATAAACCTTTATTAATAGGTTTACTTAGTTTGGTCTGTATAGGTTTAATTATACTGTACAGTGCAAGCAATCAAAGCTTAGTCATCATTAGTAAACAAGCCTTGCGGATGTTGATTGCTTTTACGGTGATGTTAATGCTGGCGCAAATCTCACCTTCTGTTTATCGTGCCTGGGCGCCTTGGATATTTATTTTTAGTTTTACTTTGCTCCTTGCGGTATTAATTTTAGGTGTTGTCGGTAAAGGAGCACAGCGATGGTTAAATCTAGGACTGTTAAAATTTCAACCTTCCGAACTCATGAAATTATCAGTACCGATGATGTTAGCCTGGTATTTACATGATAAATCTTTACCCCCTTCCTTGTTCAATTTATTCGTCGTACTGGTTATAGTCGCTGTCCCAACGTTATTAGTTATTAAACAACCTGACTTAGGGACAGCTTTATTAATTGTTGCTTCAGGTATTAGTGTTGTTTTACTCGCCGGTGTCAGTGGTCGTTGGGTATTGCTCGGTGGTTTATTAATGTTGATTATCGCCCCTGTAGGTTGGCATTTTATGCACGAATATCAGAAATTGCGGGTTCTGACCTTCTTAAATCCAGAAAGAGATCCACTGGGTGCCGGTTATCATATTATTCAATCCAAAATTGCTATTGGTGCGGGTGGATTTTTTGGTAAAGGTTGGTTGCATGGCACACAATCGCATTTACAATTTCTACCTGAACATACGACAGATTTTATCTTTGCAGTTTGCGGTGAAGAATTTGGTCTACTCGGCGGTATCCTGCTAGTGAGTCTTTATTTATGGATTGCTGCACGCGGGCTTTACATCAGTATGAAAGCACAAGACACTTTTTCGCGTTTACTGGGTGGAGGATTAAGTTTGAGTTTTTTTATTGCCGCTTTTGTGAACATCGGTATGGTCAGTGGGTTATTACCTGTAGTAGGTATACCATTACCCTTGATTAGTTATGGTGGAACATCATTAATTACTTTAATCGCAGGTTTTGGTATTCTAATGTCTATCCAAACGCATAGAAAATTAGTCGGTAACTAAGGAAAGCAACATGATGAAGAACAAAACCTTTGCAGGTAGCTTATTCGCATTGCTGTTATTAATTACACTTTGCCTGACTTCTTGTACTGCCTATGCGAATAAACCCGAAGTACGTTTATTTATTGATAAGATGGTAGAAAAATATCATTTCGATCGTAAACAACTACAACAACTTTTTAATACAGTTAAATCCAACCGCTCAATTATTAGTTCTTTTACTACAGCTAAAGAACGTTTAACCTGGTCAGAATATCAGCCTATTTTTGTTACCACGAAAAGAGCGCAGATGGGCGTACAATTTTGGGACGCACATGCTAAAACATTAGCTGAAGCTGAAAAACGCTATGGAGTTCCTGCTTCGATTATCGTTGCTATTTTAGGTGTTGAAACCCGCTATGGTGAAATTACCGGTAAATATCGTGTGATTGATTCTTTAAGTGCCTTAAGTTTCAATCATTCGCGACGATCGGATTTTTTTAAACACGAACTGGAAAACTTTTTGTTACTTAGTCGAGAAAATCCTGCTATAAATCCGAAAGTCACAAAGGGTTCTTATGCTGGAGCTATCGGAAAAGTACAATTTATGCCTAGCAATTACCGTCACCTCTCGGTAGACGCAACGCATAAAGGTTATAGTGATCTTATCAATAACTCCGATGACGCTATTCTCAGTATTGCCAATTATTTGCACTCGTTCGGCTGGGCTGAATCTGGCCCAGTGGCTATACCCGCACGTTTTTCACCCCAAGCACTACTACGCTTACCTAAATCACAAGCATGCTTCACCGTAAAAGATTTTGCAAAATATCACATTTATCCTAAAACAAAGGTTCCTTCGCAATTAAAGACCTTCCTGATTGATTTACCAACCCAGCAGGGTGATGAATATTGGTTTGGATTTAATGACTTCCAAACTATTAAACACTATAATTCCAGTTCACTTTACGCAATGGCAGTTTTTCAATTAAGTGAATTAATCCAGCATCTCCACCAACAAGAGCATCAACCTCATGTCAATAAAAAATAATGCCGAGCAAGGAAGCTTATTTTTTAAAATTATTTCTGGATTTACTGTATATCTTCTTACTTTATGTTTAGGAGCCTGTTCCTCCACCTCTAGTAGCAGCAATTATCGTTATCATCTGCAACAAGATAAAGCCCCCCGTTTTAGAATTAACGCGAATCGAATTCCTAATGCCGTACCTAGAGCAGAACCTTTAAGTAAACACGGCAATCCCAAATCGTATGTAGTTTTTGGGCGTCGCTATTATGTCATGAAAAGCGCTAAGGGCTATCATGCCCGAGGTATCGCTTCCTGGTATGGCATGAAATTTCACGATTTTAAAACCTCAAATGGTGAAATTTATAACGTCGCTGGCATGACTGCAGCGCATAAAACACTGCCATTACCTACCTATTTACAAGTAACTAATTTACGTAATGGAAAAAAAATTATCGTTAAAGTCAATGACCGAGGTCCTTTTGTTAATAATCGTCTCATCGATCTCTCTTATGCCGCTGCAAAAAAACTGGATATGACTGGTATGGGTACAGCACCGGTTTCGATTGTTGCGATTACACCCGGCATTACCCGTTTAGCTGCTAATAATACTTCCATACGCAGAGAGAGTTATGACGGTTATCATCATACCAAAAAAAAACACTCCCCTTATATTCAATTGGGATTATTTAAACAACATACATCTGCACAAAAGCTTGCATCAATGGTTAAGCAATGGACTCGTTCCGCAGTCAATGTAAAAACTACTTCAATACATAAAAGGGATTATTATCAGGTGGTCGTTGGACCTTTACCTAATAGCAAAAGTTCACAACAACTCTCACATAGACTGCAATTGGCTGGATTGAATCATCGATGTGTGTATAAAAGCTAATTTTTATATGTCATTTAAAAAAATCTATCCTTCTGTTTTTTTACTCAGTGGAATCATTCTACTTGGAGTAATTTTAATACTTAATTTTATTTATCCCCTGAGCTTGGGAAAAACTAATATCCTCTATAGTGACTTTGGAAAATTTTATCATTCTCAACACTTGTTTATTCAAGGAAAAAATATCTATACACCAATTTATTTTGTAAAAAATAAACTACATACATCCACGCCTACTTCAAAAGCTAAACCAACACACTCCAAAGTCTTTTTATTAAGTGGAAATTTAAATCCACCTTTTTTTACGCTGATTAGCTTTCCCTTGGCCTACCTAAGTTATCCCCATGCATTATTATTGTGGACCTTACTTTCGATGTTCGCTGGAACACTAGGAATTTTATTATTACAACAAAAACTGGATGGAGAGACTTTTTCGGTATCCTGTGCACTATTGTTGTTAATCGCCTTATTCAGCTATTTTCCTAGCTTTGTAAACTTACAATTTGGGCAAGTAAGTTTATTATTACTTCCCTTATTGGTCTGCGGATGGCGTGCTGCACGTCAGAAAAAAACCATTAGCGCTGCAATTTTTTTAGCGCTAGCAAGCAGTTTAAAACCCTTTATCGGTTTATTTTTATTTTATTTTCTTATGCGCAAAGAATGGCGAGGTTTATGCGCATTTTTACTAACACTGTTCAGTTGTGCCTTGATCGCAGCACTATTTTTGGGGTTTGATAGTTATGCGGCTTATTATCACGTATGTCAACAAATAAAATGGGCTGCTTCAAGTTGGAATGTCTCGATTTATGGTTTTTTATTACGTCTAATAGGTGGCATTGAAAGTAATGTGGCTTTGCTACCCGTTCCTGGACTCATTACCTATCTTTATCCACTGCTAGCAGGAATTTTTTTTCTTGCAATTATACAATTTTTAAGATCTGCGCCTGAGATCCTAGCGCAACGAAAAATAGATCTTGATTTCTCAGTTATCATCACCGCTATGTTATTATTATCTCCTTTAGGTTGGCTGTATTATTTTCCTTTATTGAGTATTCCAATATTAATTTTATGGCAATGGGCAAAAACAGGGATTTATCCTATCGCTTTGCCGATAATGTTAATGACCTGCATTTTTTTTAGTAATATTCCCATCAGTTTATTCAGTAGCGAACAGATCCATACCGCCAATGTTCTGCATGTATTTTTTGGTTCCTCACTTTATTTTTTAGTCCTAATTGGTTTAACTAGCTTACTATTTTGGTTGCGCTATCGTTTAGCAGGCGATACACACAAAACTTTCAGTGCGAAAAATAGTTACCCGCAGCAATCGGATTTTTGTCAAGGCGGCGTGAAAATGAGCAACCGGAGTGTATTCAATATACATGAGGATTGCGAATTGAGCGGCAACACAGACAAAAATTCCAATGCTAAGAGTATACATTTTGAAAAAATACCCTCAGGCCTGTTATTATTAATCGGCATAGTGGTTTTTTTACCCTCTTACCATGGAATTGGCAAAGGCACTGTTGACTGGCTATTGCACAGTACGCATTATAGTCAGCAATACTCACTCGTTGCTCATCATCAGGAATAAACTATGTTGATCTACCCTACGATGAACCCGATTGCATTTAACCTAGGACCACTTAAGGTGCATTGGTATGGCCTTATGTATGCAGTTGGATTTATAGGTGCATGGCTACTGGCTATTTATCGCGCAAAAAAGCCAAATAGCGGTTGGACTATCGATGAAATTGGCGATCTGCTTTTTTATACAGCACTCGGTGTTATCTTAGGCGGACGTGTTGGTTATATGTTGTTTTATGATTTAGGTAACTTCTTAAGTCATCCTTGGATTATTTTTCAGGTGTGGCAGGGCGGAATGTCCTTCCATGGCGGTCTTTTAGGTGTTTTAGTCGCATTATATTTATATAGTCGAAAAACCGGGAAACACTTTTTTGATATTACTGATTTTGCTGCCCCTCTGGTGCCGATAGGTTTAGCAACGGGTCGGATTGGTAATTTTATTAATGGCGAATTATGGGGGCGCATCACTGATGTACCTTGGGCCATGGTGTTTCCACATGCCGGAGGATTACCTAGACATCCATCGCAACTTTATGAATTCTTTTTTGAGGGAGTTGTGTTATTCACTATCCTCTGGATTTATTCGAGCAAAAAAAGACCACGCATGGCCGTTTCAGCGTGGTTTGCCATTTTATATGGTATTTTCCGTTTTGGACTCGAATTTTTCCGCCAACCCGATGCACAATTAGGTTTTATTGCGTGGAATTGGTTAACGATGGGCCAACTACTTTCTATTCCGATGATCCTGTTTGGGATATTTTTGCTGTACCGAACACATAGCAACAAAATTTAGTATTGCAAAAGAATAATTTAAGCTTTTTTGGTCTTACTCATTATTGCAAGCACCGAAGCGCGCAGCAATCGTTACATTCCGCTCGCCATGATGATAATTTTTTATACTCTTTAAACTGTTTAATTCAAATTGATTTCTAGACTTTAGGTTTAAATCTAGCCAAAATAGTAGAAATCTTCATCAAAATTTAAATTTTTCATGGCATGTGTGTAGATCAATATTGCAAGACTTTTTTTTCAGAAAGCAAGGTTCTCTTGGTTTTAGCCATCCCGCTGATTATGAGCGGTATTATTGAAACCTCTGTGGGGTTTTTTTCAAATATATTTCTTGCTCATCTCGGTGCGACGAGTCTAGCTGCTGGAGCCTTAGTGAACTGGGTATTCATCACATTAATGGTGATTATTTGGGGAACACTTTCGTCGATAACCACACTCGTCGCTCGATATTATGGTGCAAAAAAAAATGACGAGATTTCCTATGTATTCTATGCTGGGCTATTATTGGCTATCGTTTTAATGCTGCCAGCCATGCTATTGTTATGGAATCTTTCATCAATTTTTTTATTTTTTGGACAAGCACCTGCGACGGTTAAATTAGCCCAATTCTATCTTCACGGACTTACTTGGGCCATTATTCCTGATTTTATTATTACCGTATTATTACAATTTGTTGCCGGCTTAGGCCGAACCAGAACCAATTTAACCTTTAGTTTACTATTTGTCCCTCTCAGTATCTTTTTCAACTATAGTTTAATGTTTGGAAAATTCGGTTTTCCTAATTTAGGTATTGCCGGAATTGGTTGGGGCGCTGCCATGACTTTTTGGATTATCACCTTAGGGTTTAGTATTTACTTTTGCTTGAATAAAAGTTACCGCATTTATTTTAAGTTTCCTCACTGGAAAAAAATAACGCCGCAATTATATGAAATTTTTCAAGTCGGTTTACCTTTGGGTTTAACCTATTGCTTCGAAGTAGGTTTCTTTTTAGCCATGAGTATACTAATGGGCCGGATTAGTGCAGATACATTGAGTGCCAATCAGATTGCTTTACAATTTTTTTGGCTATTTTCCATTGTGACGTTTGCTCTAGCTCAGGGCATTACCATTCGCGTAGGACATAGTGTCGGTGAGAGTAATAAAAAAGCGGTAAACAACGCAACTATTGTGGGCATATTTTATGCGAGTACTTTCATGCTCTTAGTCGCTTTAATTTATTGGATTTTTCCAGAAAAACTGATTGCTATCGACTTTAATCTGCATGATCCTAAAAATGCTACTATTGTGCGTTTAGCAAAAGAATTTTTAGCGCTTGCGGCCTTAGTACAGCTCTTTGAAGCACCTCGCTTTGCTTTATTTGGCGCGCTACGTGGTTTGAAAGATACGCGATTTACATTGTTTAGTTCTGTTTTAATATTTTGGATCATTGCTTTACCCATAGGCGCTAGCGCGTTATCGTATGGTTTTGCTGGCTATGGGATTTGGTGGGCTACGATTCTAGCTGAAATCATCGGTATATTTTTATTGGTATGGCAATATCGCCGTAAAGTAAAAGAATATCTCTTTTAAGCTATCTGCTGCAAAATTTAGGTAAGAAAAGTAGTTACTCATAGCAATGGGATTTTTGGCAGGCGCTACGAAAACGAGCAACCGGAATGTATTCAAGATACATGAGGATTGCGATCTGCGCGATACACAGACAATGTCAAGTGCGAAGGGTAACATTAAAAAAGTAGGTTTTAATATGTCTAAACTTAATCCTCGTCCCATCCTATTGCTTATATTAGATGGATGGGGTTATAGAAAAGAAAAAGGGCATAACGCCATCGCAATGGCCAATACGCCGCATTGGGATTACTTACTGCAAACCTATCCACACACACTACTGGATGCATCTGGTTTAGCCGTAGGATTACCTGCGGGTCAAATGGGTAACTCAGAAGTCGGTCATCTCACCATGGGTGCCGGCCGAGTAATTTATCAAGATTTAAGCCGTATTAATAAAGACATAGAAACTGGAGAATTTTTTAACAACCCTTGTTTGCTAACAGGATTTAAAAAAATCAAAGCCAGTCAAAAATCAGTACATATTTTAGGACTTTTATCGCCAGGCGGTATCCATAGTCATGAACAACATTGGTATGCCTTACTTGAATTAGCCGCGCAACAAGGAATTCAACAGTGTTACTTACATCCTTTTCTCGATGGCCGTGATACACCACCAAAAAGTGCGGCCAACTATCTAGAAAATCTCGAAAAAAAATGTAAACAATTGGGTCTTGGCAAAATTGTCAGCCTTATCGGTCGTTATTATGCAATGGATAGAGACAACCGTTGGGAGCGTACGCAACTAGCGTATGATTGTTTAAGCTTAGGCGAAGCACGCTATACTGCCGATACTGCTTTACATGCTTTGCAATTGGCTTACTCACGTGGAGAAAGTGATGAATTTGTTTCGCCCACTACAATTCACGATGAAAATAAACCGCCAGTGAAAATTAAAAAGGGTGATCTTGTTATCTTTATGAATTTCCGCGCTGATCGTGCACGTCAACTGAGTCATGCTTTTCTCGACAAACAATTCTCAGGTTTTATTCGACAAACACAACCACATCTAGCAGGATTTATCTCTTTAACTGAATATGCTAGCGACATCCCCAGTCAAATTGCTTTTCCTCAACAATCCTTACGTAATGGCTTAGGTGAATATCTTGCTCAACATCATTTGACCCAATTACGTATTGCAGAAACTGAAAAATACGCACATGTCACCTTCTTTTTTAATGGTGGCGATGAAATCCCTTCAGCAAATGAAACACGCGTTTTAATCCCTTCAAAGAAAGTGAGTACCTATGATCTTACTCCGACAATGAGTGCTATCGAAATTACTCAATATCTGTTAGAAGACATTAAAGAAAAAAAATATGATGTTATCATTTGTAACTTTGCCAACCCCGATATGCTAGGACATACTGGAAATTTAGCAGCAACTCTGCAAGGAATTAGCTGCATTGACGATTGTATTGGCAAGCTTATTGCTTGTTTACAAGAATATGGTGGTGAAGCCATCATTACTGCCGATCATGGTAATGCTGAATGTATGTTTGATGAAAAAACGCAACAAGCACATACTGCTCACACCAATGAACCTGTACCGTTTGTTTATATCGGTCGACCGGCGAAAATAAATCCAGTCAAGCATGCAAGTTTAGCGGATATCGCCCCTACTCTTTTAAGTTTATTAAATTTACCTAAACCGAAAGAAATGACCGGTCAAAACTTACTTGCACTGAAATAATTTTAGCATTTCGTTCCTTTTTTTCACAATAATTCTCCCTTAAATAAAAATCGCCTATCTTGTAATTGATAAAAAATTAAGGAGAGACTATAAATTAAGAACAAGCTGAGTTCGCTTGAATAAGGAGACTTTGTGAAAAACACATCGATTAAATGGATTGTCATTATCTCTTTGCTTTTTACAAGCAACGCCTTTGCAAATGCCAATGACTGTGGTTGTTGCTTAAAACCCATTTTGCCGACTAAAGGCGTCTGGTATGCCGACTTAGCAGCAGGCTGGGTATTTAACTACCATGCCGATCAATATACCGTTTCTCAACAAAACTTCTTTCCAGATGTTTACTTTAGTGACAACAATCAAAATAGTGAAGTACTGGCTTTATCGGGAGGTTATAGTTGGCATCGAGACGACGTATGGCTACCTATTTTAAGCTTAGGTCTAGAATATAGTTATTATTTTCCCATCAAGTCAACTGGTTTCATCCAAAAATTTTTTAGCCCTAACCTTACCGACTATACCTATGAATTTAAAACCCATTTTCAACAACTTAATTTACTAGCGAAAGCTAATATTTATCGTTGGTCGAGCGGTCTTTCTCCCTATCTTTTAGGCGGGATTGGCAACAGTTGGAATACACTGAACTCTTATACCGAAACCGCTTTACCCGGTATTACACCGCGTATCCCTCCCGGATTTAGTAAAGGAACAACGAGTAACTTCGTTTATATCCTTGGATTCGGCATGGACTATGACATCAACAAAAATTTTCAAATAGGCCTAGGTTATCGCTATGACGTTTTAGGAAAAGCACGTAGTGGCAATGGGGTTTCAACTTTTGCTAATGTCAATTTAAAAGGCCGATCCAACCTAAGTACTTTACTACTTAATCTGCGATATTACTTTGCTTAGCTCGTTTAGATAAGCTTGCTTGCATTTGATCTTACTTTGTCTAGAAAAATTATAATAAGGATATTTTATGAACAACAAAACTCGTATCATTGAGCCTATCGGCTGGAGCCTTCAGAATCCTTTCCCTGCCACGGTGACCATAGGAACAGATTATGAAGCAGTCTATCAGCTCGTCAGCAACCTGCCTGCTCCTATGCCGGCCCCTTTAACCGTTACCTACACCGGTGGAAGTGATTTCACCGTTGTAGACCAATGCTCCGGTCTGTTTCTTGTACCAGGGCAAACCTGCAACGTGACCGTCCGCTTTACTCCATCCAGTGCAGGCGTACAGCAATTTCAACTGACATTGCATTACTTTAATGATGTCGTGCCGCTACCCGTACAAACCATGACCGCAGAAGGCAGTACTACTTTAATTGTAGGCAGTGTCACTCAAGCATTACCCGCAACCACTGTCGTTAATCTATCTATCCTATCATTTTCACCTTTCAAAATGTGGGCGGAAATGCAGCAACCAATCTTGATCTACAACGCAATTATCCAGCAGATTTCACAGAAGAAAATAACACCTGTTCAACGACTTTAGCTGCTGGAGCAAGTTGTAGTGTTCAAGGAAGCTTGATCCCTTCTAACCCAGGTAATTATGAAGTGGCCGCCGATTTATTTTATGCCGAAAGTGTAACACCTGCCTCGGTATCGACTAGTACTAACGCCATCGAGATTATAGTTACCGGTGCAGTCACCACACCTTTGCCCGATCCCACTGTTGTCGGTGAGAGCTTTCCGGTTGTATTTGCCTATACCAATAACAGTGACTTGCCCGCGACCAGTGTCAATATCACTACGAACTATCCGCCAGGATTTATTCAGCAATCCGATAACTGCACCGGCACGCTCAACGCCCACTCCAGCTGTACCCTACAAGGAACGTTCACACCTGCCACGGCCGGTGATTTTACGGTCGGCGTCTCTTTGACCTACGCTGAAAGCAATAATCCTGTGCCACTCTCTACGAGTACTACGGCGGATATCGGAGCCTCAGGTATTGTCGGGGATGTCACCACGCCTTTACCCGCAACAACTTCCATCGACGTCAGTTATCCCGTGGTGTTTACCTATACCAACGAAGGATCAGTCACCGCAACAGGCCTCAATATAACAAGCAACTATCCGCCGGAATTTACTCAGCAATCCAACTCCTGCTCCGGTAGCTTAGGTGTGGGATCAGTTTGTACGGTAACAGGAAGCTTGCTGCCTACCAGTGTAGGAAATTATACCGTGGATGTTTCGTTAAGCTATGACCAAAGCATCAACCCTGTTCCTTTGTCCACCACTACCTCTGCGATTGCGGTGGCTATTACCGGTACGGTAAGTACGCCTTTACCAGCTATCAGCGCTATTAATACCAGTTATCCTGTTATCTTTAGCTATAAGAATAACAGCTCAGTCGCTGCCAGTGGTATGGTGTTAACGCCTAACTATCCGGCTGGCTTTACTGAAAATACCAATACTTGTGCATCCGGAACACTGGCTGCCGGTCAAACCTGTAGCATACAAGGAAGTTTTATACCCACTAACGAGGGGAATTATACCGTTGCTACTTCTTTGACCTATACAGGCGCCCCTGCGGCCATCCCACTTTCTACCAGTACTTCGACACTGGAATTTGTTCTAACCGGAGACGTCAGCACACCTTTACCAGGAACGCTGGAATTAGGTAATGAGTATCCCGTGGTATTTACCTATACGAATGCTAGTCCGTTACCCGCGACTAACTTGGTTTTTACACCGAATTATCCAGCTGACTTTATGCCAGAGACGAATACTTGCACGAGTACCTTAGCCAGCAATAGCGCCTGTGCTGTCTCTGGAACACTGATCCCCAGCAGCAACACAGCTCCTGGACCAATCACCGTAGGACTCAATTTGGCTTATTTTGAAGGTTCACCGAGCGTGTTAACTACCAGCTCAGAAGTAGAGAGCATAGTTGTTATTACCGGTACCGTCGTTGAAGCATTACCGCCTACGGAAACGGCATCCGCTACGCCACTACCTGTCGTCTTTCAATATACCAATGACGGCAATGCACCCGCTACCGGATTAAATCTAACAACTAATTATCCTCCTGAATTTACCCAAGATTCTAATACCTGCACAGGAACACTAGGCGTCGACGCAAGTTGTCAGATCACCGGGAATTTAGATATTAGTGCAACCGGTAATTATTCAGTGGGTGTGACATTAAACACCAATGAAGTTGCACCCGTTGCGTTAATCACTCAAACTTCAATAATTGCCGCGGAAGTCATCGGATCAGTCGTGCAAGCCTTACCGGGAAGTACGGTCATTAATACTAAATATTCCGTTACGTTCTTGTTCATTAATGAAGGCGCTGTTGACGCAACGACAGTTAATATAGTCACTAACTACCCTGCTGATTTTCAGCAAACTTCAGATACATGTGGCGCAACATTAGCGGCTGGTGCCAGTTGTAGAGTACAAGGGACACTTACACCCACAAGCGAGGGATCGCAAACGGTAGAGCTAACCTTTCAATACGCTGAGGGTAGTGATATTCCTTTATCCACATCCACTATCGTCGGTACGCTGGTTTTACAAGGTATCGTGCAACAAGGTTTTCCTGACGTAGCAAGTGCTAACACGGCTTATCCATTAACATTTAAATATACCAATCCAGGCCCTGGTAATGCTACCAGTTTGACTATCAGCAGCACTCCAGGTTTGGACATTACCTCCAACACCTGTACGGGAACACTACCTGCAAATAGCAGTTGTACCATAGAAGCCAGTTTTACACCCACCCAAATTGGTGCTTATGCGGCAGGTGTAACCTTATCCTATAATCAAGGTGAAGACATCCCTTTAAACACCTATACCGTCGTTGGCAATAGCTTATTTATTGCTGGAGGTGGTGAAGGCTTTCTCCGCACTACACCGAATTGGTCAAAATGGACTACTCGAGATAACGCTAACAATGTTAATTTAACCGGTATCGCTTTTAGTCCACAATTACAACGCTATGTTATGGTTGGTAACTATAATAGTTCGGGTGTCAAAGGATTTCTTCAATTTACGAGAGATGGAATTAGTTTTAACGACTATGCATTTCCCTCACCCTTTTTACCACTAAATATTATCTGGAACCCTGACCTTTCCCAATTTCTGACTGTAGGTGGAAATGGAGGGATTGCAAGCAGTGTCGATGGTTTAAACTGGATAACTCAAACCAGTCCGGTTAATACCACTTTATATAGCACTAGCTGGAGCCCACAACAACACCAATATGTCGTAGTGGGTGCAAATGGTACTATTTTAACCAGTCTAGATGGTATTGATTGGCAATTACAAACGAGTGGTGTTGGCGACATCTTAACCGCTGTGGCATGGAGTCCAAGTTTGGAGCGATATGTTGTCAGTACCAGCGCTAATTATGTTTTAAATAGTACTGATGGCACCATCTGGAATAATCCGGGTGCAAATATAGAATTTATTGCACAGAGTGTCACCTGGTCACCTACACTGGCCCAATTTGCTCTAGTAGGAAATAATACTTATATAGCTACGAGTAGTGATGGCCAGCAATGGCAGAAGCAGCAATCAGGAACAACGAAAGTTATTAATGATGTCATTTGGTTTAGTTACTTGAATAAGTTTTATGCCGTAGGCACAAATACTAATGTTTATAATAGTGCAACCGGTTTAAATAAGTGGGATAATAAGTCGCTTACCTTAATTGATAATTATTCAATCAATGCGGTAGCCGCAGGCGCCGTTGTTGGTTAATCATAACTTTAAAATAACTTACCTATCATTGCAGGCTTAAAAGGGAAGGTAATGTTGACAACTAACATTATCTTTTTTTATTAAATTAATAACAAAGAAAAATTTCTGAATAGTAAAAATATTTAAGTCTGAACTTAGTAATATTTCTAACGTTACTATGAATTTCTATTGAAATAAATAAACTTTTTTTCTTGGTAGAAAATCTATATTGCTAACAAATTATTTACAATATAACTTTTCCCTATAAATAAATTTGCCTATCTTGTAATTGATAAAAAATTAAGGAAAGAATATAAATTAAAAACCGGTTAAGTTAACTCGAATAAGGAGATTCTGTGAAAAAACATCGATTTAATAGATTGTCATTACTCTGCTCCACTTTTGCCAATATCAATTAGACCGATCCACTCTAAATGTCTTATTACTTAACCTCGATATTACAAGGAAATTCCATGAACAACAAAACCCGTACCATTGATCCTATCGGCTGGAGCCTTCAGAATCCTTTCCCTGCCACGGTGACCATAGGAACAGATTATGAAGCAGTCTATCAGCTCGTCAGCAACCTGCCTGCTCCTATGCCGGCCCCTTTAACCGTTACCTACACCGGTGGAAGTGATTTCACCGTTGTAGACCAATGCTCCGGTCTGTTTCTTGTACCAGGGCAAACCTGCAACGTGACCGTCCGCTTTACTCCATCCAGTGCAGGCGTACAGCAATTTCAACTGACATTGCATTACTTTAATGATGTCGTGCCGCTACCCGTACAAACCATGACCGCAGAAGGCAGTACTACTTTAATTGTAGGCAGTGTCACTCAAGCATTACCCGCAACCACTGTCGTTGAATCTATCTATCCGGTCATTTTCACCTTTCAAAATGTGGGCGGAAATGCAGCAACCAATCTTGATCTACAACGCAATTATCCAGCGGATTTCACAGAAGAAAATAACACCTGTTCAACGACTTTAGCTGCTGGAGCAAGTTGTAGTGTTCAAGGAAGCTTGATCCCTTCTAACCCAGGTAATTATGGAGTGGCCGCCGATTTATTTTATGCCGAAAGTGTAACGCCCGCCTCGGTATCGACCAGTACTAGCGCCATCGCGATTACCGTTACCGGCGCAGTCACCACACCTCTACCCCATCTAACTGTTGTCGGTAATAGCTTTCCGGTTGTATTTGCCTATACCAATAACAGTGACTTGCCCGCGACCAGTGTCAATATCACTACGAACTATCCGCCAGGATTTATTCAGCAATCCGATAACTGCACCGGCACGCTCAACGCCCACTCCAGCTGTACCCTACAAGGAACGTTCACACCTGCCACGGCCGGTGATTTTACGGTCGGCGTCTCTTTGACCTATGCTGAAAGCAGTAATCCTGTGCCACTCTCCACGAGTACCACGGCGGATGTCGGTGCCTTAGGCATTGTCGGTGATGTCACCACGCCTTTACCGGCAACCACGTCAATCGACGTTAGTTATCCCGTGGTATTTACCTACACCAATGAAGATTCCATCACCGCAACAGGCCTCAATATAACAAGCAACTATCCGCCGGAATTTACTCAGCAATCCAACTCCTGCTCCGGTAGCTTAGGTGTGGGATCAGTTTGTACGGTAACAGGAAGCTTGCTGCCTACCAGTGTAGGAAATTATACCGTGGATGTTTCGTTAAGCTATGACCAAAGCATCAACCCTGTTCCTTTGTCCACCACTACCTCTGCGATTGCGGTGGCTATTACCGGTACGGTAAGTACGCCTTTACCAGCTATCAGCGCTATTAATACCAGTTATCCTGTTATCTTTAGCTATAAGAATAACAGCTCAGTCGCTGCCAGTGGTATGGTGTTAACGCCTAACTATCCGGCTGGCTTTACTGAAAATACCAATACTTGTGCATCCGGAACACTGGCTGCCGGTCAAACCTGTAGCATACAAGGAAGTTTTATACCCACTAACGAGGGGAATTATACCGTTGCTACTTCTTTGACCTATACAGGCGCCCCTGCGGCCATCCCACTTTCTACCAGTACTTCGACACTGGAATTTGTTCTAACCGGAGACGTCAGCACACCTTTACCAGGAACGCTGGAATTAGGTAATGAGTATCCCGTGGTATTTACCTATACGAATGCTAGTCCGTTACCCGCGACTAACTTGGTTTTTACACCGAATTATCCAGCTGACTTTATGCCAGAGACGAATACTTGCACGAGTACCTTAGCCAGCAATAGCGCCTGTGCTGTCTCTGGAACACTGATCCCCAGCAGCAACACAGCTCCTGGACCAGTCACAGTAGGCCTCAATTTGACCTATTCTGAAGGAGCACCGATCAATTTAACAACTTCATCAGAAATACAAAGTTCTGTTATTCTTACCGGCACCATCCTTGAAGCATTACCGCCTACGAAAACGGCATCCGCTACTCCAGTCTCAGTCGTCTTTCAATATACCAATGACGGCAATGCACCTGCTACCGGATTAAATCTAACAACTAATTATCCTCCTGAATTTACCGAAGATTCTAGGACCTGCACAGGAACAACACTAGGGGTCGGTGCAAGTTGTCAGATCACCGGGAATTTAGACATTAGTGTAACCGGTAATTATTCAGTGAGTGTGACCTTAGACACCGCCGAAACCTCACCGGTAACACTGACAACACAAACCTCGATAATAGCTGCAGAAGTGGTTGGATCGATAGAACAGGGCTTACCCAGTAGCACTGTTGTTAATACCGGCTATCCAGTTACGTTCTTATTCACCAATGAAGGAGCGGTTGACGCAACAGCAATTAATATAGTGACTAACTATCCTGCTGATTTTCAGCAAACTTCAGATACGTGTGGAACAACATTAGCGGCTGGTGCTAGCTGTAGAGTACAAGGAATACTCACACCCACAAGCGAGGGGACGCAAACGGTAGGCGTAACCTTTAATTACGCTGAAGGTAGTGCTATTCCATTATCAACATCCACTACGGTGGGTACATTAGTCTTACAAGGTATCGTGCAACAAGGTTTTCCCGATGTCACAGCTCCTACCCTAACTTATCCATTAATATTTGAATATACGAATCCTAATCCTGCCGATGCCACGGGTTTGAATCTGAGTAGCACGGTACCTCCCGGTTTGGACATTACCTCCAACACCTGCACGGGAACGCTCGCTGCGAATAGCAGTTGTACCATACAAGCCAGTTTTACCACCGCAACTGCAGGTAATTATACGGCGGGTGTGACCTTATCCTATGACCAAGGTACACCCATTCCTTTAAATACCTATACCGTAACTGCCGCGACCGGTAATACCTTATTAATTGCTGTAGGTAATTCGGGTTTTTGTCGAACCTCACCGAATTGGACTACTTGGACTAATCGAGATACATCCAGCAATATAACTTTGACCAGTATAACATTTAGCCCACAATTACAATTATTTGCTATGGTAGGTAGACAATCTTCTTCCGGAGTTGTACGAACCACAAGCGATGGAGTTGCTTACACTGCTTTCCTCTGGTCACCAAGTTTTTTACCAGAATGTGTAACCTGGAGCTCTGACCTTTCGCAATTCTTAGCTGTTGGTACGAATGGAGGGATAGCCACCAGTACAAATGGCATCAGCTATGTTACCCAAACATCAGGAGTAACCGTTACTTTAAATGGTGCTATGTGGAATTCACAACTTCAAGAATATGTCGTCGTAGGAGGAAACGGGACTATTTTAACCAGTCCTAATGGTATCAATTGGCAGCAGCAATCTAGTCCTGTTACTTTTAACTTAACTGATGTGGCATGGAGTCCGTCCCTAGGTCGTTACGTGATCTCTATGCTTGTGACTAACGCGATATTAAGTAGTACCGATGGCATCACCTGGAACGTTGTTGTACACACCCTCACCGCGGGTGGTCGATCAGTTGTCTGGTCACCGCAGTTTAGTTTATTTGCCATGGGATTGACTAATTCCAATGTCGGTACGAGCAATAATGGTGAAGTCTGGCAATCGGTGTCTACGGGAGCTCCAACAACGGGTAGTATAAATGACATTATTTGGTTTAGCCGCCAAAATCGATTCTATGCAGTAGGTAATAGTGCTTGGGTTTATTTTACAACAAGTCCTAACTCATCACCCTGGCGTGAAAAAACGCTTACGCTTTTTGGTGGCTCCAATATTCTTGGTATAGCCGCAGGCGCCGTTGTTGGTTAATCATAACTTTTAAAATAACTTAGCTATCATTGCAGGCTTAAAAAGGAAGATAATGTTGGATAACTAACATTATCTTTTTTTTTTAAATTAACAACAAAGCAAAAAAATTCTTGGATAATTATCTACTTTTTTTATTTTTACGCGAGTAAATTTTTTTTAATCATGCTAGTTTTTAATCTGGCTTACTTTGATTTATGAATAATTTTATTACTTGCAACAAGCAGTGCAAACATTCCTTGTATAGATTTTCCTGAGCTGCAGGAGGAATCTTATCTCCATTAAGGGATTACTTTTATCTATGCGCAATTCAGCGAGTGTTTGGTCTGCATCATTCAGTCTGATGAAATCAATTTCACCATTTTTAAGTTGAAGTTAACCCCAGGTGCAATCAATCTGAGGATGGCGTGAGGAATTATTTATAATTTATTTTGCCTGTAAATAAAATTGCCTATCTTGTAATTGATAAAAAATTGAGGAAAGAATATAAATTAAAAACAGGTTAAGTTAGCTCGAATAAGGAGCTTCTGTGAAAAAACATCGATTAAATAGATTGTCATTACTCTTTGCTCCACTTTTGCCACTATCAATTTAAAAGACCGATCCAGTCTAAATGCTTTTTACTTAACCTTCGTATTACTTTGCTTAAATTTATTTTTATTATAATAAGGAAATTCTATGAACAATAAAACCCGTACCATTGACCCCATCGGCTGGAGCCTTCAGAATCCTTTCCCTGCCACGGTGACCATAGGAACAGATTATGAAGCAGTCTATCAGCTCGTAAGCAACCTGCCTGCTCCTATGCCGCTTCCTTTAACGGTTACCTATACCGGTGGAAGTGATTTCACCGTTGAGGACCAATGCTCCGGTCTCTTTCTTGTACCAGGGCAAACTTGTAACGTTACCGTTCGTTTTAGTCCTTCCACTACAGGCGTACAGCAATTTCAACTGACATTACATTACTTTAATGATGTCGTGCCGTTACCCGTACAAACCATGACTGCAGGAGGAAGTACTAATTTAATTGTAGGCAGTGTCACTCAAGCGTTACCTGCAACAACAGTCGTTGAATCTATCTATCCCGTCATTTTCACCTTTCAAAATGTGAGCGGAAGTGCAGCAACCAATCTTGATCTACAACGCAATTATCCCGCTGACTTCACTGAAGAAAATAATACTTGTTCAACGACTTTAGCTGCTGGAGCAAGTTGTATCGTTCAAGGAAGTTTGATTCCTTCTGCCCCAGGCAATTATGAAGTTGCTGCAGATTTATATTATGCCGAGAGTGTAACACCCGCCTCGGTATCGACCAGTACTGACGCCATCGAGATTATAGTTACCGGTGCAGTCACCACACCTTTGCCAGATCCCACTGTTGTCGGCGATAGCTTCCCAGTCGTATTTACCTATACCAATAACAGTGCCTTGCCAGCGACCAGTGTCAATATCACTACGAATTATCCGCCAGGATTTACTCAGCAATCCGATAACTGCACCGGCACGCTCAATGCTAACTCTAGCTGTACCATACAAGGAACGTTCACTCCCGCCACGGCCGGTGTTTTTAACGTGGCTGTTTCATTGGCTTATGCTGAAAGCAATAATCCTGTGCCACTCTCTACGAGTACCACTGCGGATATCGGAGCCTTAGGTATTGTCGGGGATGTAACGACGCCTCTACCCGCCACCACTTCAATAGATGTCAGTTATCCCGTCGTATTTACCTATACCAATGAAGGCTCAGTAACCGCCACGAGTTTAGTCATAACACCTACTTATCCACCCGGCTTCATCCAGCAATCCAACACCTGTTCGGGTAGCTTACCCGTTGGTGCGGCTTGTACGGTAACAGGAACTTTGCTGCCTACTAGTGCTGGCAACTACACGGTCGATGTTTCCCTAGCGTATGCCCAAAGTGTAAATCCAGTTCCATTATCTACCAGCACCTCTGCGATTGTGGTAAATATTACAGGTGATGTCAGCACACCTTTACCCACTACCACGGCCCTCAACACCAGTTATCCGGTGGTATTTAGTTATACTAACAACAGCTCAATAACAGCTACTGGCTTGGTATTGACGCCGAATTATCCGACTGGCTTTACTGAAAATAACAATACTTGTTCATCCGGAACGCTTGCCGCAGGTCAAACCTGTAGCATTGAAGGAAATTTTATACCTGCCAGCGCAGGCACACATACCGTTGCCACTTCTTTGACCTATGCAGGCGCCCCTGCGGCCATCCCACTTTCTACCAGTACGAACACGCTTGCATTCGTTCTCACCGGAGAGGTCAGCACACCTTTACCAGGGGCGCTGCAACTAGAGAACGAGTATCCCGTGGTATTTACCTACACCAATGCTAGTCCGTTACCTGCGACTAACTTGGTTTTTACACCAAATTATCCAACTGACTTTATGCCAGAAACGAATACTTGCACGAGTAGCTTAGCCAGCAATAGCTCCTGCGCTGTCTCTGGAACACTGATCCCCACCAACAACACACCTCCTGGGCCCGTGACTGTAGGACTTAATCTAACTTATTCTGAAGGAGCAGCGATCAATTTAACAACTTCATCAACAATACAAAGTTCTGTTATTCTTACTGGTACGGTCCTTCAATCATTACCTGCTACAGAAACCGCATCTGCAACACCATTACCTGTCGTCTTTCAATATACCAATGATGGCAATACACCCGCTACCGGATTAACTCTAACACCTAATTACCCTCCTGAATTTACTCAAGATTCTAATACCTGCACAGGGACACTAGGGGTCGACGCAAGTTGTCAGATCACAGGGAATTTAAATATTAGTGCAACCGGTAATTATTCAGTTAGTGTGACCTTAGACACCGCCGAAACCTCACCGTTAACGCTGACAACACAAACTACGATAATAGCTGCAGAAGTGGTTGGATCGATAGAACAGGGCTTACCCAGCAGTACCGTCGTTAATACCGACTATCCGGTTACGTTCCTGTTTACTAATGAAGGCGCTGTTGATGCAACAGCAGTTAATATAGCCCCTAATTACCCTTCTGATTTTCAGCAAACTTCAAATACGTGTGGAGCAACATTAGCCGCTGGTGCCAGCTGTAGAGTACAAGGGATACTTACACCCACAAGCGAGGGAACGCAAACGGTAGGAGTAACCTTTAGCTATGCTGAAGGTAGTAATATTCCTTTATCGACCTCAACTACGGTGGGTGCACTGATATTACAAGGTATCGTGCAACAAGGTTTTCCTGATGTAACCTCTCCTAACATCTCTTATCCATTAATATTTAGATATGACAATAATAATCCTGCAGATGCCACGGGTTTGAATCTCAGTGGCACGGTACCTCCAGGTTTGGACATTACCTCCAACACTTGCATGGGAACGCTCGCTGCGAATAGCAGTTGTACCATACAAGCAAGTTTTACGCCCACAACTGCTGGTAGTTATACCGCAGGTGTGACCTTATCCTATGACCAAGGTGCCCCCATTCCTTTAAATACTTATACAGTAACTGCCGACGCCGCTAATACCTTATTAATTGCTGTGGGAGATACGGGTTTTTGCCGAACCTCACCAAATTGGAGTACTTGGACTAGTAGACCTACTTCCGGCAATGTAACTCAAACCGGAATAACCTTTAGCCCACAATTACAACTTTTTGCTATCGTAGGCAACCAAAATGGAACAGCTGGAATTGTTCGAACTACAAGTAATGGCGTCAGTTATACTAACAACCTCTGGGCACCAACCTTTTTGCCACAATATGTAACTTGGAGTTCTGACCTTTCGCAATTTTTAGCCGTTGGTGCGAATGGTGGGATAGCCACCAGTACAAATGGCATCAATTATGTTCCTCAAACATCAGGAGTCGGCATTACTTTAAGAGGCGCTATTTGGAATTCACAATTTCAAGAATATGTCGTTGTAGGAAACAACGGGACTATCTTAACCAGCACTAATGGTATCGATTGGGATCAAGAAACAAGTGGCACGACAGATAATCTCATTTCGGTAACATGGAGTCCACAATTGGGAATTTATGTTATCGCAACCCTTAATGCTAACGATGCCATACTGAATAGCAATGATGGTAGTACTTGGACGAGTCCCGGTATCTCATTTCCTTTTTTTGCACCAAGAAGTGTTACCTGGTCACCTCTCGTGAATAGATTTCTAATCGTAGGAACCAGTGGTTCCACCGGTGCAAGTAGTAATGGTACGACTTGGACGAATGAACAAACCTTAGTGGGGAATAATATTAATGATGTCATTTGGTATAATCGTCAAGGCCGATTTTATGCTGTTGGTAATAGCACATGGGTTTACTATAGTACATCAGGTATAGGAGACATGCGTTCCAAAGTACTTGATCTTATTGGAGCTCCTAATATTTTAGCTATAGCCGCAGGCGCTTTTGTTCCTTAAATGATCGATTTGCATATCCATTTTAGTGATTGATACCAAGGTAATGTTAGCAACACTAACATTACCTTTTTTAATCCTTTAATCCCGCGTTTTTCACTTGGTTTTTATCTATTGCTTGTTGGTCAATAAAGCAACACTATGGAGTTGCTTTCCTCGCAAATTCAGCAAAGTGAATTACACTATAAATTGAGTAGCCAAAAAAATTGCCTCTTTAGGCATGCACTCCGATTGATTTCCACAGAGTAAATTTTGTACAAATATTAAATAAAAGGATAAGCTCGTATGAAATTAAAAATGTTATTTTTTTTCTTCCTCACCTGTTCTTTATTAGGTTTTAGCCCTTCACCTTTTTCTGGCCAAGTTAAAACACCCGCTTCCCCAGAAGATGGACTTTCTCAAGATGTATTACGTTTTAATCGCGAGTTAGAAATTATCAAAAATGAGTATGTCAAAAAAACTTCCGAACATGAGCTGTTACAAAATGCTATGCAAGGCATGGCAAGCGGCCTGGATCCGCATTCAAGTTTTTTAGATGCTGACGATTTAAAAGATTTGCAAACGGCTACCAGCGGCGAATTTAGTGGTTTAGGACTTGAAGTCGGCATGGAGGAAGGTTTATTACGTGTCGTAACCCCGATTGATGATGGACCTGCACAAAAAGCGGGCATTAAACCGGGAGATTGGATAGTGCGCATTAATAATACGCCAATACAAGGCTTAAGTTTACGCGAAGCAGTCAGAAAAATGCGTGGCGAAAAAGGCAGCTCCATACAATTGACTTTAGTCAGGCAAGGTCAACATAAACCACTCTTAGTTAATTTAAAACGCAACGTCATCCGTATACAAAGTATAAAAGGACACCTGTTAGAACCTGATTATGCTTATATCCGTATTAATAGTTTTCAGTCCAGCACACGTCATGATTTAGATCAAATGATCGAAAAATTACAACACCAACAAAAAACACCGATTAAAGGTTTAGTACTGGATTTAAGAAACAATCCCGGCGGATTGTTAACCTCAGCGGCGGACGTCACCAATGCTTTTCTAGATACTAAGAAAATGCTTTACAATCAAGTGATTGTGTTTACACAAGGCCAATCATCCGATGCGAATATGAAAATTACTGCCAAACCGAATAATCAAATTTATGCAGGCACATTAGTCGTTTTGATTAATCAGGGTAGTGCATCCGGCGCCGAAATCGTTGCCGGGGCATTACAAGATAACAAACGCGCCATTATTTTAGGGACAAAAAGTTTTGGAAAAGGCTCGGTGCAAACGGTTATCCCGTTAGATGAAACAACCGCATTAAAATTAACCACTGCATTGTATTACACGCCTTCGGGTCGATCAATTCAAGCCTCCGGCATCACGCCTGATATTACATTGGATGAATTGAAAATAAATTCCTTAAGCGAAAATCCAGCTGAACCTATCTATCTCCATGAATCGGAGTTAAAAGGACATTTAAAAAATGGTAATAATAGTGAAAAAACTATTTTTTCATCCGCAACAAATAACAACAATGATTTAGTTAAAAATGATTATCAGTTATTTGAAGCATTAAACTTATTAAAAAGCATAGTAGTCTTGCAAAATAGCAAAAATTCTACATAGAAGTCTAAATTTAGGATTATGTCGGAATAATGAGTCAATTTTTTAAATTTTATGCTTTAGGTTGTAAATTTCCATTGTTTTCATAACTACTCGCACGCGATCGTGTTTCCGGACTTTCTATAGCAAATATATTTAGCACATTGAGTACAGGTGCGAATGATACTGATTTCCTCCTTTTTTGAAAACTTCCAGTTTGATTATCAACTGATGACGTAACCACACTATCAATATTAGTGGTTTTTAATTTGATATTTTTCGGCTAATGAATTGCTTAATTGATTCAAATTGCATTTTAATGTAAATAATTCATCTTTACAGCTATCATAAATATCCTCATATCTTGCAGATATTTCAGATGTTTCAAACGGACAACTCTGTCTATTTATTATATACATGCAGTTTATCAAAAAAAAAATTACTAGAGGAACAAATACAACCAGCGAATACATACAACCAACAGCTAAACATACCAATAAAGTAAAAAATAGCATTGATAAAATCAAATTTTTTTTATTATATTTTTTATTAGTCGAGGGTTCTTTGTATTCTTCAGAAAAAAAATTAAAATTTTCTTGAAAAACTCGTTTTATCTCTAGAATATCTTCGGCACTCAGCTTACGGATACGACGCAAAATATAAATATATTTTAAAGATTCTGTAATACACGATGAATCAAACATCAAGGGAAAATATTTTGCATCAATTCTATATTCAGAAAAATTATTAGCCATAGCGATTAAATCCATGTCGCTAATTTGCTCTTCTTCCATAATGTTCCTCCTGAATAACGCCATCCCTTAACATGAGCTGATTATACTTCATGCTAAGTTCTTTTAATCAGCTGATCGCTTTCAGATCTATACATACTATCGATAAATTTATCTGAATTTCTGACTATTGCCTATATATTTTAAAAGACCGTTAATTTAGATTAGAAGCAAACATCAACCTACATAGATAATAGTAGGCACAACTAACGGAGCGGGACCCTGGAGTAGATTAAATTTAAAAATTAATCTTTTGATATTTTCCTAAAAATATTTTATCTCAAATACACATATTGCATATTTTTTATTTTACATTTATAATTTACTAGTGTCATAAGCGCCGATTTGAGCTACAGCTTGCTGGCGCTATATTAAGTTTAGCTAAAGCGTTATGAAAACCACCGCAGCTTTAGCCAGGTGGTTTTTTTTCGCTACTTATTTTTAGTCGGAAGACCAACTAAGAGTGAATTGTCATGGATGATTATTGTTGTTACTTTAAAGATTTCGTATCTATTCAGCACTCCTCGCAAGTCCTGCTTTTATTCTATTTATTTTTGTCGCCTATGTAGCCTGTTTTAATGCATTAGAGTTTGCATCTCTACATTACAACAGGCTTTTAATGAAATAATTTTCGATTTTCGTTCGTGTTATTTAAAAAAGGATTTTTTTAAATTTTTTTAGGGAAAAATGTTATGTCTATTCGTTTGAATCAATCACATGTGCTTGGCCTACCGCGAATTGGTGCTAATCGAGAAATGAAAAAAGCAGTTGAAAGCTATTGGCGTAAGGAATTATCACTCGCGGAATTACAACAGATAGGACAGCGCATTGAAGACACCAATTGGCAAATGCAAGCCGATGCCGGGCTTGATTTTATTACGGTTGGAGATTTTTCTTGGTATGACCATGTGTTAGATCACAGCGCTCTATTAGGCGTTATTCCAGAACGTTTTAAAGTTGAGAATAGAAAAATTGATCTCAATACACTATTTTGTATGGCGCGTGGCCAAGCGCCGGATGTACAGGAAACCACTGCCTGTGAAATGACAAAATGGTTTAATACCAATTATCACTATATCGTTCCTGAATTTAATTCACAGCAAGATTTTCAATTAAGTACAGATTATTTATTTAGCGCTATCGATCGCGCACTCGCTAAAGATTATCGAGTAAAACCGGTTTTACTCGGTCCCTTAAGTTATCTTTGGTTAGGAAAAGCGAAGCAAGCTGAATTCGATAAATTAAACTTATTAGAAAATCTATTGCCCGTTTATAATCAAATTTTTGCAGAATTTAACGCTAGAAAGATTGACTGGGTGCAACTTGATGAGCCTATTCTAGTATTAGATTTACCTCAAGCTTGGCAACAAGCCTATCTCAACAGTTACCCACAATTAAATTTTTATAATATAAACTGTTTATTAACCACTTATTTTGGCGCCATCCGCGATAAATTATCGATTATCAAACATTTACCGATTGATGGCTTACATATCGATTGTTGCGCTGCCCCTGAACAATTAGCGAGTTGTCTAAAGCATTTCCCCAAAGATAAAATTATTTCTTTAGGTTTTATAAATGGTCGTAATATTTGGCGCGCCGATTTAAATGAAATAGTAACGACACTACGTCCCATCAGCGAAGTTTATGGGGATAAATTATGGCTTAGCAGTAGTTGTTCATTACTGCATACTCCGGTCGATTTAGATAACGAAACTAAATTAGATCCAGAAATAAAAACTTGGCTCGCTTTTGCTAAACAAAAATTAACAGAAATTTCGTTATTATCGCGCGCCTTGAATTCTAATGAATCAACAATTAAGAATTTATTAGATGAAAATCAAGTCGCTTTGCAAACACGCAAAACTTCACCACGTATCCATAATAACGTGGTGCAAAATCGTATTCAATCAATCACTAATGATTTTGCCAAACGTAATACCGATTATAGTTCACGTGCTAAACAACAAAAATCATCTTTACAATTGCCGCTGTTACCCACCACCACTATCGGTTCTTTCCCACAAACCGCTGATATCAGAAAAATTCGTCAAGAATATAAATCTGGAAAAATTACGCACACGATCTATCAACAAAAAATAAAACAGCACATTGCCGATGTAATAGTCCAGCAAGAAGCGCTAGATTTAGATGTCTTAGTCCATGGTGAAGCCGAACGTAATGATATGGTTGAGTATTTTGGCGAACTGTTAAATGGTTTTGTTTTTACTAAAAACGGCTGGGTACAAAGTTATGGATCACGGTGTGTCAAACCACCCATTATTTATGGAGACGTTAGCCGCCCTGAGCCGATGACCGTTGAATGGTCTGCATATAGCCAAAGCTTAAGCAAACGTCCAGTCAAAGGCATGTTAACCGGTCCTGTGACGATATTAGCTTGGTCTTTTGTCCGCGATGATCAAGCGCATCAAGCCACCGCCTTACAAATTGCTTTAGCATTACGTGATGAAGTGCTTGATCTAGAAAAAGCCGGCATTAATATTATTCAAATTGATGAACCGGCTTTTCGCGAAACCTTACCCTTACGTCGAGAAGATTGGCAGAAATATTTAGATTGGGCCGTGTTTTCATTCCGCATTGCTTCCTGTGCCGTCAAAGATAGCACACAGATTCATACGCACATGTGCTATTCCGAATTTAATGATGTGATAGCAGCCATTGCCGCACTCGATGCGGATGTCATCACACTGGAAAGTTCGCGTTCAAAAATGGAACTATTACAAGCGTTTGAAAATTTTTCCTATCCGAACGAAATCGGGCCGGGTATCTATGACATCCATTCACCGCGTATACCTTCACAAGAGGAAATGATCGAACAACTACAACACGCATTACGTTATATTCCTATTGAGCGTCTATGGGTAAATCCAGATTGTGGCTTAAAAACCCGGAATTGGCTAGAAGTCAGCGCAGCATTACGCAATATGGTAAGCGCTGCCAAATTACTCCGTGAAGATACCTCTCTTCTTACCCAACCCTTAGCTAGGAAGGATTCCTCACATGTCATTTTTTCGAAAATTTAACTTTAGTTTTGAGGTTTTTCCTCCTAAAACAAAAAAAGCTGCAGATGATCTGGAACAGGCACGACAGGAATTATGTCAACTTAAACCTAAATATTTTTCTGTGACTTTTGGTGCAGGTGGATCCTTGCAACAAAAATCATTGGATGTAGTGCGACAATTCGTTGCTCATGGAATTGCTGCAACTCCCCATATTTCGTGTGTGAATATGACGAGTCAGCGCTTAGAAGAATTACTTAGTGCGTATAAGCAATTAGGCATTAAACAATTATTGGTCATTCAAGGTGATTTACCTAGTGACGCTGCACCGATAGAAATTGAGTTTAATTATGCGACTGAATTAATTGCTGCCATCCGCAGAATGACGGGTAATTACTTTCACATTATTGTTGCCGCCTATCCTGAATTTCATCCACGCGCCATTAGTCCAGCGATGGACATTGAAAATTTTAAACGAAAAATTGAAGCCGGTGCGAATAGTGCCATTACCCAATTTTTTTTTAATAGTGATGCTTATTTTCGTTTTATAGAAGCCTGCGCTAAATCTTCTATCCGTATTCCGATTATTCCCGGCATTACGCCGATTATGAACTATCAAAAACTCATGCAATTTTCTACCGCTTGCGGCGCGGAAATTCCTTTATGGTTACACAAACATCTTAAAACTTACAGCGATGACCCCATTTCCTTACAAGAAATTGGCATTGAATTTGTCAGCAAACTTTGCCGTAGTTTATTGCAAAACGGCGTCAAAGAATTTCATTTTTATACCTTAAATCGCGCTGAACCGACACAGAGTATTATTCAAAATCTAGTCGATTAGAAGCCTCCCCTATGGAGCAAAATTCGTTGTATTTAAGCTATTTCTTTAACCGGTATTTCGGTTATTGCTGACAATTTGTCGAAATCCACTTCAAAATCAAATAAATTCGTTGTTTATGCACCGTAATAAATCTACTAGGAGAATTTATGCAGAAAAACCAAATGATTGGAACGCTAATTGCTGGGTTTATAGGTTTTCTGAAAGGTTTTTACCTACCATATTTATGGATTGTTTATTTTTTTATGCTTAATTATGATGATCATATCATTAATAAATACAAGGACAGAACATCATGGATAATAATCGGATTATTAATTTTAGAGAACATATTAAGGGGATGTCTCATGAGAACCTCTATCGCTATGCGGAAGAGCATCCTATTATTCCTGTAGAAGAAACCAAAACAGCCATGTCGGATAATGTAGGGTATGCTGCGGCAATACAAAATTATTGTACGCTAGTGAACACGCAGCCTGATGTCAGTCTTGACGGAATAGATAACATCATTCATAGCCAAAACCTTGCCCGAGAAAATTCGGATTACTGGTTAGATGATCTCAATCCACTCGTCATTAAAGTTTACACCCAGGTAAAACAGTTTTGTAATTTTTATGGGTCTCTTACCCCAGCCGATATAGAGCAGATAGTGGATAATATTAACACCGTAACGGGCAAAAAAGATTTTCTTGAGCTAATGAATACGTTTAAAAGGGGATGCCAATAAAAATCAAACAAAAATACGAGACCTTTCTGGAAACTTGAGTAGTTTTAATAAAGTTTTAGGAAACGACTTAAGAAATTTTATGTCCATTAAACAAGAAGCGGATGCAAAATATTTGGGTGAAAATGGTAAATTAAACATGCTCCAACAAGACATGATTAGCCTTGAAAAACGGATAAACTATCTCAACCAAATTATTCCAGCCTTAGCTGCAATGACAGGGCTAGGTATTCTAATGATATTTATAAGTGCCTTAGCGATACTTACGAATGCGCCTGGGGGAATAATAATGCTCATAGCAGGTATAGCCACTACCGCTACGGGAGGGGGGTTATTGGGCCAATCTGTTGAAGAGAAAAAGGACAAAGAGCATACCTATCAAGAAACAGTCGTAGAGTTTGAGCATTTACAAACCCAGTGTACAGCTTTACAAATACTTTCCAATAATTTTACCTCATTAGGTAAGTCTAACAGTGAAGCGGCTGCCGCGGTGTTGGATATGGTTAAGGCCTGGCACACCATTGGTAATAATTTTGAAGGCATTGCTGAATCAGCACAAGGGGTTGTTGAAGCGGAGGCGAAGCTTGTTATTAAAACAAAATTAAATGGCACACTAAAAGACGTGCAAAGTCTAAAAAAATTTGCTGAAGAGTGTGAACGTAATGGTATTTTGCCGATAAAAACTGAGGAAAAAATGGGACGTATTCTACGTTTACCGCGTTCTTGGATTAACCAACCTATAGACGGTAATGTATTTCGATCGTTCATTAACTCTAGAAGAGGTTTGGGATTTTATGACAGAGGTCGCCGAGGATGGCAGACACGGGATAAGCAAATTTTAGTTCCATGCTATCATAGGGAGAAATAGTCATGAAAACAACTATTTTAGATGTCACTACGCAGTATGATATGCCTCATAAATCCATAGCGAATCACTCTCAATCAAAACTATCCCGCGTAAAGTACCTATTGAATGAGTTATTAAATGATCATCATTGTCAAACATGTACTAAGAAACTCATTAGCGAGAAATCCGGAGTGCCCAGTTTTGATAGGCTACTTGATGCGATAATTAATTATAGTACTGAATTTTATGAAAAAATAAATAAGCTTGAGGAAAAAGTTGATCCTGTAGTAGCAGGCGATGAAACCGCTCTGCTATCTTTTCAGCAAAATTTAGCTGAGCTTAAACGAAAACTAAATCATTTAGATCAGGAAGCGAAAAGCACTAAATCTGAACTCGATGATTATCGCAAGAAAATAGAAGATGAAATTCGTGAAAGAGGCGAAGCCGCAGGGATGCCTCCTTCTTGGGAGCATCATATAGAAGGGATGAAAGAAACCATGAGGGAGTTCATGGCCTATGCAAGTGCAGAAGAATGGGCAGAGTATAAGATATCTATTTGTAGGAATGATCCCAATACGTCGATGCAGCCTTTAATACTTCAGAGCGTAGTGATTGAAAATAAGCATCAATACGCTTTAAATGGAGGAAAAGAACTAGCAGTGATTAGCAATAATCTTGTGAGCATACAGGAGACATTAACCGAAATAAATAGCAGTTCGGGTATTATTTTGAAACTCAGGATAAGAGCTACAAAAGATAACTGGACTAGCCTAAAGACGTTTATTAGTGATATTAACCATAAAAAACATTTAATAGAAGATTGTTCCGATTGAGAATGATTTTTCGTCACTCGACGAGAAGTTATAGTCATTTTTTTGGTTAATAATAAGGATGGAGGGTTAAATTGATGGAGACAGGCAACCCTCTATTTTTCTATAAATTAGCGCATTTATAGATATGATCGATATGTTTGAGTAAATCTTTATTAATAAAACATATTCTCCTCCTTAAACCTGAGTTTAAAAACGCATACGCTTCCTTTTTGATCTTTTCTAAATTTTCTTATTTGCTAAGATAGTCTTCACAGACTGTTTGTGCAGTCTGCATTTCTTGAATCAATTGTTGATAAAGCCCATTGGTTTGCCCATTAGGACCCTGTTCGCGTAGGTAATCATCAATCTGCTTACAAGCTTGTTCCAAACGTTTAGCTCCGCAATAGCTGGCTCCACCTTGCCTTCTATGCGCAATCTCACGGATGGCTTGCCAATCAGCTGATTGTTGAAATCGCGATAATTCGGCAATGTCTTTTTTTAATTCGATTTTCATTAAATGAATACAGTCTTTAATCAATTCATCATTTTTTAATATAACTTTCATCGCATCGATATCTAATACTGCTCCTGAAATTGGATGTATTTCTGTAGGAGAGGAAATTTGCGTATCTGGAACAAAGGTTTTTAATAACTCTACAGCCATTGTTTTTTTTAATGGTTTTAAAATGACGGTGTTCATACCTGCATCTAAACAATGCTGCCTATTTTCACCATCAATGTGAGCCGTTAGTCCAATAATAGGCATGGTATCGGTTCGTTGCCATTGTTGTAATCGGATATGATGTGTTAATGCAATACCATCCATATCAGGCAAACCAATATCGGTCAAAATAAGATGATACTCTTGTTCTTGAATTCGTTGTAAAGCTGTTTTTGCATCCGGCGCTATATCGATCACACAGTTTAATTCCGTCAAAATACTTTGTGCAATTTTAGCTGCTAACTTATCGTCTTCCACTAATAATATTTTTTTTTGACCAATACAGTTATTTTTAGGGGCTCGCTTAGTAAAAGGCAGAATGTTTGAAGCATTTTTATAGTATACGCTTATATTGGACACTGGCAGGTCTTCAAGCCCTACATCATCCATTACCAAAGGTTCTTGAAAAGGAATGAGGCAGGTAAAGATGGTTCCTTGCTTTAGTTGACTATCGACATAGATTTCGCCTCCCAGATCATCAACCAGTTGCTTTACGATAGCTAATCCTAAGCCTAATCCTTCATAAATGCCTTGATGAGCAGGCGTTAAACGAGTAAACAGGATAAATATCTCTTCTTGTTTATCTTTTGATATTCCCATCCCGGTATCACAAACTTTTATTTCTATTACATCTTGCTGCGTTTCGCGTTTCTTTAGTTTTATTTCGAGATCAATACTTCCTTGTTGTGTAAATCTTAACGCGTTAGTCACTAGCTCCAATATAATTTGTTGTAATCTTACCGGATCCCCTATTAAATAGGCTGGAATTTTCGTATCAATGCTGAGAGTTAATGCCAGATTTTTTTTAGCGGCCAGTGATTTATTGAGATCAATAATCGCTTGAATATTTTTCTTAAAATCAAACTTCTTTTTTAAAACGGGCATTTCGCGGGTAGCCACTTTAATTCCTTCTAAAATCCGATTAAGAAAGTTTAATAAAGACTCACTCGATTGCACCAGATCTTCTGCGTATTCTGATACCCTTATTGGGTCATTGGGCTGCGATTGAATAATCTTCGCACAACCCACAATGCCACTGAGTGGTGTACGAATATCATGTCGCATGTTCTCCAAAAATTCAGTCTTAGCATGACTAGCAGCTTCAGCGGCTTCTTTAGCTAAGATAATTTCCTGTTCAGCCTTTTTTTTATCGGTTATATCAATAGAAATTCCAAGTACACCTTTTATTTTACCATCAAACAAAATAGGCTTTCTTATTGCTAAGTAATAAGTATCTTTAAAAGATTCTTCAACCGTTATTTCTTTCCCACTTTCCAACACTTTTTTACAAAATTTCCATCTAATTTCATTTGGCTCATTCCATTCAGAAATATGTTTCCCTATAAATTGATCCAGAGAAGTTAAATGTAACGTATCTAACATTCTTTTATTTCCCCAAGCAACATATCCTTCCGTATCAATCAAATTGATATTCACAGGTAACACGTTTAGTAAAAAACTACTTAGCTCTGGCCAAGCCATATTAAAAAGTTGAGTAAATTTATCTTTTTCAAATTCAGATTTCTTATTTTCCATAAATTATACCTTTCTATCTATATCAGAAATAAGCGTGATAAACCCTTTAAAAAATTTTTTAATCTGGCCATCATCCCAATTATGACAAACGTGCGTGAGCGTCATATTGATACTTTCTTGTAATTTTATAAAGTGAACTGAGTTAAGTTTATTTTTTTCATTTACAAAAACCTTAGTTCCACTTTCGTTAAAAACTTGGTATCTTTTCCACGGAAGAGGATCTATATCAGCTAAATATTTTTTATAAATATACTTCAAGACTGGATTACTTCGATCTGGATAAGTAATAAAATCAGCGCCTAATTTTATTAATTGAAAAATAATAGCGCCTTCCTCGATAAGATAATTTTTTGCTGCTTGAAAACAAACATCAAATTTTAGTTTGATGCCTTTTCTATCCCATTCATCAACTAATTTAAATGCATAACTTCTGGATAAAGCATTAACTAAGTCTTTTAACCGATCATCTTCTTTTTCATAATCATTTTTTATTTTATCTACCTGCTCATAAAATGAATCGCTTTGCTCACCCAACGTGCAGGTTGTAATCTCTTCCCAACTTCTTATTTCATAAGGAATAGATAATTCATCGAGATAAGGTTTATGCATTTTTACCCATTCCTCACCTGCTTTTTGAGCTTTTTCCAGCGCCTCTTCAATAATTAAATTAGGATCTAATCTTATATAATGCCTTTTTAAGTACCCTGTTTCTACAACAATTAACTTATGAATACGTTTATTTAATTCATATTCTTGGTTAACCAAACGACAGAAAGCCTTAAAGCTTTCACCTTGCTGATACTCTTGATCAATGCTAATTACTGTCAATAGGCAAATAGAATTTTTTTGTGAATGTTCAATAGAATCTTTGAATTTTGCTAATTTAGACATATTTACATTCCTCTTTAAAAAATTTGGGGCCTCCAAGCCCAAAATAAGCATTCCCTGCAAATTACATCATAAAACACACAATTTATTATTTAAATAAAATATGAATTAATCCCTCATAGTTTTTTAGAAAAAACACTCGGCAGTTTCTCTTCTAAAAAAACAGAACTCTCCTCACGAGGAATAAATCGTACAATCGGCGGAGATTTAAAAAAAAAGGCGCTACTATTATGTATAGATAAACCGGCAGGTTCCTTCATTAACTTAACCTGATAATGGGAATAAATGCATGCGATAAAAAATTTAATGATCGTCATAGACAATCTTTCTCCTGGACATACTCTTTCACCTAGTCCAAAAGGAATATAAGCTCCCTTTTTAACGACCTTGTTCTCTATAAATCGATCAGGATTAAAATCGTCCGGAGAGTCCCAAATTTGTGGCAATCGATGCGTTAAAAAAGGAGATAAGAAAAAAATATCTCCTTTTTCCAAAGTAACTTCTTTTGTTAAAACTAACGTCTGGTTTATTTCGCGTGGTAAAATAAAAGGCGCTGGAGGGTATAATCTAAAAACTTCTTTAATTACTCTATCAAGATATTTAACTTGATTAATAGTTTCAAGACTTAAAAGTGGTTCTTTTCTCAGCTCTTGAAGTAATTTTTTCTCAACTTCAGGATGAATTGATAATAAATAAATAGTAGCTTGTAATGCAAATGAGTTTGTTTCTGACCCTGCAAGAATAAGTAAATTAAAATCAGCTAGAATATCTTCTGATCTTACTTCTTCATTCGATTTGACATTTATTTTTCCCATAGCATTAATCAAGCTAGATCGATTTTGGTCGAGAAATTCAGGAAAAATCTTGAGTATTTCTAGAAAATGTTCTTTCAACTTTGCTATGGTTATGCTATCCGACTCTTGTATGCCGAACAAACTAGTAGCCATTAATATGGTGCTTGCTAATTTGTCTTTATATTGACTTAATTCGGAAATTTGATTAGGTGGAGAAATGGCTAAACCAAATAATAAACGTTGATTTATTTTGATAGAAAAATCATCAAAAAGTTCTTTTATATTTATATGATTGGCATGAGTTATAAATATATAATCGATATAACTTTTTATTATTTCAAAAATTGACGATTGAATTTTATGAATTGTCAAATGTTGTTTGTAAGTGTTCCTCTTTTTTTTCCAGTTTTCATCGGCTTCACTCAAAATGGATTGATTTTCATCATGTAAACAATCAAAAGATTCTATTTTATTTTTTATAAGTTCTTTATATCGAACTTTAATATTATAAATATCGTCAGGATTGGCGATAATTAGAACTTTTTTTCTTCCTAACCAAAAAGAACACATTTTGCTCGAATGAGCCTCTATTAATGGCTTAGCTAAATAGAGAGTATTTAAAATTCCATCTTCTTCTCGAATAAGAGATAACCTGCCATTGATAATATTGCCACGAAGGTGAGGAATAGTAGGATACGGTCGTCCTAATAACCAAGCTAATTTCTCTTGAACCGTTTGTATCCAATTTTTTTTATTTTCCATAAAAAACTTCCTATTTTATATGCTTAAAAAGATATAAAAATAATTCTATATATATCAGTTTAAACCTTTTTTAAAATTAATTATAGTTTTTTTGTATTTTATTAAAAAATTAAAATACTAGTTTTTTATTTTATTTAGGAATAAAATTAATTTGAAGGATATTTTAACAAGGAGATTAATATCATTATGAAAATTTTTTCTTATTCTACAGATCCCACTTTTTATACCAAACTCGCTTTTTTTTTAAGTCAAATATTTTTAGGTAAAACAGCTGCAGATACCTGTATGAGGGCTGAGGATTTTAAACGCGGCTGCAATCAGGATGGATGCTTTTATATGGAGGGCGAATCGCTTAATACCTCAGGGATAGCTATAGCCTCTAAACCAATCAATTTTACAGGTACTGAAATTTGGGAAGATCCAACCCAATTAAAATCAAAAAATCAAACGGTGGGTGAAATTGCTTGTCATTATAAAGCAGAATCTGGCGCAGCGTTTTATATGTTTTCTGGAGATAATGCGACCCCTTCATCATCAAATTGGCAGCGTAATAAAAATAATAATCGCTTAGAATGTAAATCTGAAACTAACGATGTAAATAATTGTCCGTATAGATTTTTAAAAAGATAATTAATCTTGTGTATACAGATAGATGTTTTTTAACTAAAAATTTTAATGAATAGTTTATTAGCCTCTTGAAAGCATCGATATAAATAAGTAGTCACAAAAAAATAATCAACAGGAATAAAAAGAAACTATTAACTATATCGAAGTCGAGAGGCATTTTTTAAACTTAGTGATCCATTCTAACTCCCCGTAGACATCTGCCCAAAATCATTTTTTTTAAAAACAGAAATATCAGTAAACCAAATTTCAAACGAAGATAATCAATTCTTTATTTCCTTATTCCCTATCGATATCTTCTTTCATATGTTTTTGATGTTAATAGATTTATTGTTTTTCCTATTAATTTTACCTTAAGAATTAACGACTAAACTCTTCTATTAGTTATTCACTTAGAGATTAAAAAATGCCTAAAAAATATCATCAATTAACAGAAAACCACGTAGTGACGTTAGTTCCCCCAATTGAAAAAGTTTATGACCAAAAAAATTTTAATGGAAATTTATTTGATTATCTCAATTTCCTTTATGAAAAAGATCTATCAGAAAAGCTGAATAAAGGACTAATAGAAAGTCAAAAACCTAAAGGGAACTGTTTAAACAAGATAAGTGCATTTTTTTCACTAGAATGTATTAAAACAGAAAAACCTACTCAATCGACATTTCAATCTTACATTAAATAGAGGTGTAGAATCAGTAAAAATTAGAATCAACTTTCACGATCGATGGTGCAAAAATAAAAAAATAAAAATTTAGTGTTTTGACTGATCCGACTTGCTCAAGAATTTACTCAAATTGAGAACATAGAAAACATCAGTCAATACGCTATTTTCCTAAATAAAAAATAATTTTTACAATTTGAGATAGTTTTCACACCTTTTGCGTATTCATGAATGATGTTATTTCCTTCTCCATAAAATGAAACTTCATTCTCCCTGATTCGCATACCGATCCCACATCAAAGTTTAGACCTAACTTCTGCAACATCTTCAATTGTTTCTCCATCTATAAATCGAGTTTTAAAACGCCCCATAGCGGTTGCAGATATTGAGCATGACCTCCCAACTCGGTTGCGGCAGAAGAAAATGATAAATGAGTTCTTACAGAGGGGCTAAAAAAAACATAATAAAATTTTTATATGATAAACAATTTATCCATTTTTCATTTTTGGATTTTTTTCATCCTAATGGCCAACTCAATAATAGATAATATTTCTTCCTTTGTTAAATCTTCCGTACAAATAATTTCTCGATTTTTTAACATCATGATTACTTTGTTTTAGTTATAAAATTTTTTATGTTCTAATTTATAAATTTTTTTCATAAAATTCAAATTAAAATGTCAATGATTCAACTCATTGCAGATCGTTATCAAAACCCCGACTTCCACTTTTTGTGCTAACTGCTCATGCAAGAGGTAAATAAGCATGTGGATCAGAAACTATTAAAAAAGGAGAATATATTTTATTAGAAATTTATGATGCCGGTAAAGAAGATAATTGAGTAGATGTTAAAAGCTTAATTGAACAAGGAGCCAATGTTAATGCAACTGATAATGAAGATAAGAGTGCACTTTATTGGGCCTCAGAGCGGGGTCATTTTGAAATCGTCAAGTTGCTGATAGAAAGCAATGCAATGGTTGATGTGGCCGACGCTGAATACGGTGAAACACCATCGTTTAGAGCGTCTATCGATGGTTTTTCTGATCGAGTCGAATTACTAATAAAACATGGAGCTGATGTTAATACTGCTGATATTTATAACGAATCACCATTGCATGGAGCAGCTGCCAATGGGCAGATTAACGCAGCCAAACTATTGCTAGAAAATGGAGCTGACATTAACAAAATTGATGTTCTTAACTTATTTTTTTAGTTGAATAAGGAAAAAAAATGGAACCGAAAAAACTCGCTGTAAATACGGCATAATTTCCTTAGAAAATGTTTCAAGATACATTATCTAGTAGGGATTTATTATCAATAAAATTGATTTAATTTAATAATTCTTTAATATTATTTTGATAATATTAACTAGTGTTTATTATTTGATATTAAATTTATCCTCCTATGAGGTATGTTATGACTAAAACAAACGATCGGTTATTTGACGCAATTAAAGAAGATGACATAAAGGAAGTTTCTAAGTGCTTAAAAGAAGGCGCTGTCGTTTATGCAACCGATAGTAAAGGACGGACGTCTCTGCATCTGGCTTATAAATCTGTTGCGATAGCAGAACTACTTATTGAGCATGGAGCTGATCCTAATGCAACCGACAATGAAGGATTAACCCCACTCCATAATGCTTGTTTTTATAGCGGTATTGAAATCTCAAAGTTACTTATTGAGAAAGGAGCTAATGTTAATGTAGCTGATTACAAAGGATTAACACCACTGCATAAAGCTTGCTCAAGGGGCCGGACTGCCGTAGCAAAGCTTCTTATTAAAAGTGGAGCTAATGTTAATGCAACCGACCAAGGATCACCTCTCTATATAGCTTGGTTCTTTAAGCGTAATGAAATAGTAAAGCTACTTATAAGCGCTGTATTATTGGAAAATCTTGGAAAAAAAGAAAACCCTCACTATATAAAACAACACAAAGATTTCTCAGCTTATTGGGATGAACAGATGCAAATAATTAATTCAAAAATTGATTATTTGCTAGAAAGTGAGAAGATAGGTTGTAAAAATTCGACGCAAGTTCTTTTAAACAAAATTCCTTTGGTGACAAATAATTCTTTACTTTCTTTGTCGTTTCATCAGTTTTTCAAATTACTGAATCCGGAAGCAATAAAGAAAACAGTTTCTAATAAAACCGACAATTCTGAGGAAAATATTTCTTCACCTCCTGGACTTAGTGAATAAAATAATATAGATATGCTTAGTTGCTTAAACCTCGTTTAAGCAACTTTGTAGGGTAGGTTTATAAGTTTTTTTCTATTTTTATAAGTGGGATTTTTTTCATATTCTTCCTTAGCTAGTTTTGAGTATTTCGGCTATGTTAGCAATTTGGACTTGCACTAAACCTACAACTTACCGTTTGTAAAAATTGGAAGTTTAGTTAAATAAATATAAAAGATCAGACTTAGAAGCGTTTATCGATGCAAGAAGTATTAAGATAAATAAGTTTCAATCCTAGCACCAGTAGAATTTCCCTCATGGGGTGTACACGCTAAGTGTTTGATTTTACTGGTTCCTGCTATGACGTTTTTTAAACGATAGTCGTTGGTGGGGACTTGTATATGGCTTTCGTTAACTGGGATCACAAAAATATCAGTGGAAGAAAAATTGGTTTGATTCATTTCAACCAAATCTAGCATTGGGATATTTAAATGGGTTCCGCGCAAACCATGACGTTCTTCAATCGTATCTTGGAGCTTGAAACGGTTTTGGTACTGCAATGCCACTCGTGTATCAAACAGCTGACATACCGACTTCTAAATTAATTTCGGACATGAAACAACCTAATAAATAAAAAGAATTTCATCATCAGGTTGCCCAAGGTAGTGGCTGATAACCCTCAACTTAAGAATGTAAAGGAGTTTTTCTGAATACTCTTAAGCCAATAAAATCATTATAATTATCTCAGAAAACAGGAGCAAGATACATTATCGAGTAGGCTTTTATTTAATATTTTATTAAGTTTCATGATATAAACTACATTTAAAATTGGACATAAATGAGGCTTATATGTCATTAGAACTTTGTTTGGCTGCTGGAAATGGGGATCTAAATTTAGTTATTTCTGCCATTAAAAAAGGAGCTGATGTTGATGGAGCTCAAGAAGGAAATAATCATCCTCCACTGAATTTAGCATCTAAAAAAGGACATCTTAAAGTTGTAGAAGTATTAATAAATCATAATGCAGATATTAATAGAATGGATAACTGTGGTTATGGATATACGCCATTACATCAAGCTTGTAAAAAAGGACATTTTGAAATAGCAAAGCTAGTTATAGAAAAGGGAGCCAACATTAATGCAACTGATTGTAATGGGCGAACTCCATTACATTTAGCCTGTCAAAAAAACTATATCGATATAGCAAGTTTACTTATAGAAAATAAGGCAGGCGTTAATATCGCTGACAAATATAAAGTACTGCCATTGCTTTTAGCGGTGGGTAATAACAGAGAAAAAATAATACATTTGTTACAAAAAAATGGGGCTGAGATCTTTGGGCCCAATGATAATGGAGAAATATGGGATAATTTGGTTAGAAAAAGACACATTGACTCATTAAAACTAATTATTGATGCCTTATTGTTGAAAATTCCAGTAAGATGAAATATAATAATGTAATTACTTTCTATGGGAAAATAACCTATGTCAAAAAAATACAAAGTGACGCTACAAAATCCAATAGAAAAACTAATTTTTGTTACCAGCGCTAAAAATTCTAATGCTTTTTTTATTTCTTTAATTTTAATATTCATCTAAAGTTATGAAGTTAATGACTTAACTAATTTTCTTGCAGCCTCTTTTGCTGCTTCATCCCATTCTAAATAGATGTTATGTGGATCATGCAATAGTTCCTGTTTAGAAAATTTCGGCATTTGTCCGTATGGGCCAACACTTGCAATATTTTTCCAAATTAACTTATTCTTAGAATTAGTCAAGCTACCTATAACCATTAAATCAGGCCCTAATTTACTCGAAAAACCACAAGGGCTTAATCCATAGCTTCTAATCTCAAGATTTAAAACGGCATCTGCATCTTTTGTTTTTACAATTCTAAATTTTGCATTTTGTTTAATTTGGCTTATTGCTTCATCTCTCAAGATGCTTGAAATATTAATCCCTGCTTCCTCAGCTACATCTTGTATTTGGTTTCGCTCTGGAAAACCATTCACATCTTTATCAATAACATACGCTAAAGGAGAAATTGCTACTAAAAGAACGTCATTTTGATTTTGATAAAATATAGTTCTTGGTTTTATTATTTTTTTATTGACGTCTATCCCTTTAATTAATTTTGCATCTTCAGGTTTCAGTCGCATAGTTGAGATACAACCACTCAAGAAGAAACACACATACATTACTACTAAGCTGTTAAATATTTTAAAAATATTTTTATTCTTAAACATTACTAATCCCATATTAATTATTATTGAAGACTTGGGATGGATTAGCATCCCAAGTTATTGGAAAATAAAATCTTCTAACGATTATTAATTTTATTGATCTTGAAATTTAATGGAGGGAGGTAAATCACCACATTTTTTCTTGGTATATAGTGTACGTAACCAATTATCACGTAGTTGATAGGATTGAATTTCGATACGTTCTGCATCAGAGAAATCCATAAAGAACCAAGGCGCTATAATAAACGCACCGGCAACACCTAGAGCGATATTTTTCCCCATTTTGTTTTGCTGTGGAATGAGATTTGTAATTTTAGATTGGTTATTCATTAATTCCAGTTTCAAAGCATTACAGGTAAGGCTTTCATCACCGGGTTGATGCAAAGGAATGGGATTTGGAGTTCTTCCCGCGCAAGCAGAAAGTAATACAACAGTAGACAATAAACAGATTAACTTTTTCTTCATGGTTTAAAGTTCCTTTTTTATTGTTATTTAAAATAATAAACGCGCAGATACTACTATTAATTTAATATAAATTAAAGTATGTTTTAAAAAATGTATTAAATAAATATATTGTCGGAAAATTTAGTTATCTGCTTAATAATATTTCACTGATAAAGCGATAAGTCTATATTACTACTGGGATTTAGTTTTAATAAAATAACGTCATAAAAGTGACGCAATAAAAATAAGACAAAAGCCAAACCAAGCGCCGACAATCTTGCAGTCCATGGCAGAACATCAAATATGAGTGTCACAAAAAAAAATAACATCAGTATAACTCCAATGAAATTGCTCACATTGATAAACAGCCCGCTTACGAACAGCATCGGATAAAATATAATAGCTTTGAGTGCAGTCATGTTGTATCTCCTTATTTTTATATTGAAAATCCTATGATAAATGACTAAAAAATATTTCCTCTACAATTTATGTCTTGAGTTTTAAATTAAATATATTGTGGCAGTATTAACTGCCACAATAAAAAACACAAAACTATTTATGAAACCCTGTACGCGTTGCTTCACCTGTTTCAGGGTCAATTTCATATGTAAAACCTGAGAAACGGTCTGCGATAATTTTTCCTTGGTCATTTTTGCTTAAATATACAAACCCATCATTATCGTATGGTGGTTTTGTTTTTATTTCTGAAACTTGCCAAATAATATTTTTTTCTTGATCAATACTGTAAATATTTGCAAGTTTTTCTGAAATAGAAATGCTTTTATCCCCCATAACATCGAGCATTACAATTTGCTTATTACCTAATTCTACTTGCTTATATATTTTTGCAATTTGTTTTTCGCTTAATTTCATATATTTCCTCTCATCGATTTTATGGGTTTAGTCCAAACGTTGGTTGATTTATTAAACGTGTATTAATAAAGCTAGAGTTTGGAATATCACTAATAAGTTGATATTGGAAACCTGATTTATCTATCAACCCAAACGAAGGCTGTGGCCCAATCTGTCCAACATAAAATTCTGTATTAGATGGTACATTCACTTCAGTAATATAAATTGGAACATCAGGCAATCCTAGATGAAGTCGTAAAGCTTCTGGATCTCTCAGAAATGGCGCAATCTCTTTTTCGCGCGCCAAAAACCTTCCAGTCACACGATCTGGATCTACGTGAACTCGATATAATTTTATTTCTTGGGCTGTAGTAATTTTACGAAGACTTACGTTATCAGGATACGGTTGTTTCCAACCTGCAGCCCTTGTCTCTTCACTGACAAAATCTTTATTAACTACATTTGAGAAAACCCGTTCAACACTAGACAAAAGACGTGAGCTCTCTGTCCCATTATGACCAAACAATCCCCATCTATTCATCAAGCTTGATGCTTGCATGATTCCTTTAGCTACTGAGGGCAACGGTAGTTCGGCTGCTGCTATCCACGCTGCTCCATACTCAGCATTACTCTCGCTATAACCTAAATTCAAATAGTTTTGTTCGTTTGCAGCTGCATGTCCTACATTTTCTCGCATCACTTCACTGTTAGCTGCAGCTCGACCTTCGGCTATGAGTGCACGATGTTCAAAAACATCTTCTACTGAGTTCCAAGCACGCTGCCAAAATCCACTTGGATTTCTTGGTGGATCCACATGTTGAAAGCGACTCACCTCTTCGCCAACACGTTGGCCAAGTTGTTGTGATACATTTGAATCGTTTACATCAAATGTTACTGAAGGTAACTGTGCATGCGCAGTAAATTCTGCATCGTTAATTAACTGCGATTCCCATTGTTGTTCTATGGTGGTTTGTGTGATGTGTCCCACACCTTGACTTGCCTTTTGGCTTTCTTGATAGTCATCGGAAACTGGCTTTGCTTGTCGTTGTTGCATCCCTACTACAACTGCATCTGAAATCAACTGTGTCGCTAAGTTTTCAACATCGAATCGACCTCGCACCACACTACTCATAGCCGCTACACCTAAATCGGCTACGAGACGTCGTTCTAAAGGATTATCTATATTTATTTTAGCGCTTAATCCTGCTGATCCCATCGCTAATGCTACACCGGCTATATCAAATTGCTGACGTATGCCTATCGCCATTTCGGTTAATTGTTCTGACACATTCACCATACCCATACGCACCATCGTCATAACTGTTTCTTCACCGAGCGCGGCGCCTCCAAACCCGGAAGCAAATCCTGCAGTAATACCCGCGGTTATACTTTCTACTAAAGAAAAATGATCTTTTAATCCAATACCCACACACAATTCTTGTGCAGCGGCATCCGTTAATCCGGCTGCCACGCCAGTCATTACGGGTACTGATACACCTAAAGTTCCTGCTACACTCGCCACAGCCGCAACTGCTGGTGGATACACACAAACAACCACCACCGCAATAGCACAAATCAACAAACCAAAAAAATCATCATCGTCTGGTGGTGGCTTATTAGCTACCCTTTCATCTCCTTCGAATAATATTTGTAAAAATCTGCATCCTCCCATTCATCCTCATAAACAACAGAAACATCGTTCAGGGCTGACAAAACCCGCGGGTCAGTACTAATTTGCTTCCTACTCAATGCGGCAACTTTCACCTCATCCCACTGAAGTTCTCACATTGAAAATATAACAATTTCAAGTGGCCCATTTCTATAATCATTAACTATATCTATAAAACATTGAGACAATATATTTCGTTTATTTAAATTAGCTTTCACAAAGTTCAAAATATCTAGTAACTCAGGCTCTAGCTCTTCACTACCATATGTATTCTCCCACTTTTTTTTCGCTATCATTGCCATTTTTTTGAAAATAATTTTTACATCGCTCATAGGTTCGTCAAAATGCTCAGTTTGTATAATGAAGACACACCCTAACAATCAAAACTAATAGAGGTAATGTTATGTGTTATCTATCAAAGTCATTAAGAAACATAAAATGGCTCTACTGAAGAAAATAACTCTGCTTTTTCTGGTGTATCAACATGCATAAAATCGATAAATTCATTTTCTTGGCAAGTTGTCTGAACTATTTTTTTCAATTCATACGCGATAGAATCTATTTGAACATCCATAACAATTCCTATAGTAAGGTGAGGAGGTTCTCCAGAAATTGGATCATATACCTGTGCTAAATATGCAGTTCTCACATCTTTTTTTTTCTTAAAAAAATCTACAAGCTGTTTAGCAAGTTCTGCTGGATATATTCTTGGTTTGCCAATCAATAAAGGATGTTTCTGCATGAAGATATACCTTGATTGTTTTTAAGAGTTCGTTCGATAATTCAAATATTTTTTTCGGCGCGCATTATTTTACCTCCTAATGAAGGAAGGCCAGTACTTACATCTAATTTCGCAGTTTGACTTAAATACCCGAGCTTTTAGGTAATCTACAGCTCATAATCATCTGGGTTTTGCTGTGTTATTGCAAATGATTCTGAACCAAACTCATCAATTAGCTTAAGAAAATTAAAGCATACCTTCTTCACGATACATTTGTTCAACTTCCTTATTGAACAACTCTATCGCCTTAAGATCCTGATTTTCCATATCTTCAAAAAAATTATCACAACTCCAACTAGCAGGTAACATAGTTACAATTTTTTCGTCACCAAGCTCTTGAATCTTAGTAATCCAAGAAGAAGGTATTGTTTGAGAAATAAATTCAAAGCCATTTAAAGAAATAAAATGGGGTTCTTTATAATGTTCAGTCTGAATATATGCTTCGATTCCATCTTTATTGCTCCAGTCTAATGCGAGTATTACATACTCGTTCCCTTTCACAAGCCAAGGACTTTTATCGCCGAGATCTTCTTTTGTGACGGGGCTGATAACCTTATTACATTTCACAATCATTACATTCTCCTTAAAATTTAAAACCATATTGATCCAAAATCGATTGCGGAGAATCAACACCATTAAATACATCAACCTGATTTTTAACCTTAAAGTCAGGGTGGGTATAATTGATTTCACCAGTAAATCTATTTTGATAAAAATGAACTTGAACTCTTTGACCACTAGGCAGTTCAATTGATTGAGTAGACAATTTTCTCCAATCTGTTATTTGACTTCCATCTTTAGTAAGCTCCTTAACAACAGTTGGATTTTCTAAAACTGCACCTCGTTTCATCGCAGGAAATGAATTCTGTAATGCTTTAGTTGTTAATCTTCCTTCTAAATCAAGAATTCCTGCTTCTTTTAAAGCTAATTCTGAGCTTAACTTCAACCTAGTAACTTGATTGTTTGCTTCGAAATTTGACAGGGCTTCTAAATTCTCCGCCCCATTCCGACGAAAAAATCCCCATCTATTCATCAAGCTATATGCATTAGCAGCAACTATCGGTAACCTAGTTACGGCAGGTGATGCAGACACAACTAGAGGTGCCATCCAATTTGCTACTCGTGTTTCAACAACACTCTCGCTATATCCTAAATCCAAATAGTTTTGTTCGTTTGCCGCTCCGTGCCCTACACTTTCTCGCATCACTTCACTATTAGCGGCTGCGCGACCTTCGGCTATTAATGCGCGATGTTCGAAAACATTTTCATACCGTTGCTCTATACGCTGCCAAAATCCAGTTGGATTTCTGGGTGGATCGACATGTTGGAATCGACTGACTTCTTCGCCGACTCGTTGTCCGAGTTGTTGCGCTACATAAGAATCGTTGACATCAAAAGTAACTGACGGTAATGGCGTATTCGCTGTGAATTCGGCATCGTTGATTAAGTGTGAATCCCATTGTTGTTCTACTGTGGTTTGCGTAATGTGTCCTGCACCTTGACTTGCTTTTTTGCTTTGATGATATTCATCTGAATCTGGTTTTGTTTGCCTTTGTTGCATTCCTACTGCAGCTGCGTCAGTAATGAGTTGTGTCGCTAAGTTTTCAACATCAAAATGTCCTCGCACCACACTACTCATACCCGCTACAGCAATATCCGATACCAAACGTCGTTCTAAAGGATTATCTATATTTATTTTAGCGCTTAATCCTGCTGAGCCCATCGCCAAGGCTACACCGGCTATATCAAATTGCTGGCGTATACCTATCGCCATTTCAGTTAATTGTTCTGACACATTCACCATACCCATGCGCACCATCGTCATGACAGCTTTTTCACCGAGCGCTGCTCCTCCAAAACCTGAAGCGAAACCCGCGGTAATCCCTGCGGTTACACTTTCTGCTAAAGAAAAATGATCTTTTAATCCGATACCCACACATAATTCTTGAGCAGCGGCATCCGCCAATCCGGCTGCCACTCCAGTCATTACGGGTACTGATACACCTAAAGTTCCTGCTACACTCGCCACAGCCGCAACTGCAGGTGGATACACACAAACAACCACCACCGCAATGGCACAAATCAACAAACCTAAAAAATCATCATCGTCTGGTGGTGGTTGTGGCGTATCCAGATGTGGAGTGAGAGAGCCTTGGATGATTTGTAATAATTGATAATACGGACGTGCCATGCCGGCTTTGTTATGTACCGAGATAAGTTGTGGGATAACGATGGTTTGACCTGGTATCAATGTTCCGCCGCCATTCGCAGCATCAATATAGCTCCCTAAACTAGCATCACCATACACATTATTCGCAATTGATTCGTAAGTATCTTTATCCGCACAAGTGTAGGTTTGTGGCAAACTCGAAAAATCGTTAGCGCTTGCCGAACTCATACCAATTTCCATTCCAGCACTGCCTTGTGGCCTGATCCAATTCAATAATAAATCAAAGGACTTATTACGTTGGTTTTTATAACTGGCTAAGTATTGACCATTTACGCGATAAAAATAATAAGTTTCCAGATTAGAAATAAAAATATCTCCACTAAAAATAGGGTTTAAGTGCATTCGATGCAGTATCAAACCTTCTGGCGTCGCGATAAAATATTTATCTCGCCCATCTGGATCTTCAGCGCCGCATATCGCGTTCGGCTCGCCATTGGGACCAAAGTAGTTTTTAACTGAGGAATAAGCACTAGTCCCATGGATGTTAGTTCGATAACCCTGAATACTTGCAATTCGCCATTGATCCCAACCTACATAATTACAATTAAGATGATCAACATTCCCTTCCTCATCGCCATAATTTATCGTTTGTTGCTGAGGTAAACCCATCGCCGTTATTTGTTGATAATCTGTACGGTTTACAACTTGAAAATGACCTGGAACAGTTGTAGTTTGAATATTTGCAACTAACCAGGTGTTTTCATTATAAGCTCGTTCTTTATCAATAATGTATACAAGCCCAAATACCCAATCAGACACGATTTTATAAAGTCTTTGCCTACCTGCACTATCGTATTGTCTTTCAATACTTGAATTGTAGGGAACGTCATAGCGAGAACCCACTTGTCGCCCATCGCTGTCATAGAAAAATTTCTCAGTTATTCTGCTTGTGCTTATCGTACTTTCTGTCACCTTACGATCATTTTGGTAAGAAAATTCAGCGCCTTTATTAGGGATTATTTTGATCTGCCCATTTTCAAGAACTCCTTCAGACACAATCACCCTATCTTCAGTATCATACTTCCACCAGACTTCCTGATTAAGTTGGCTACCATCATTGGTTTTTATTGCACCCTTAATAAAGCGTCGATTACTCACCGCATCATAAGCAGTAGTAAAGATAGCTTGTTGGTCCCGTGTTAAGATCTCTCGACCCAATGCATCGATTTGACTGCTGGTTTCACGAAGAATTTCTGCTTCACCGCTAACAACACGGACTGCAATCCGTCGACCTTCTGAGTCATAACCATAAGAGATTTTTTTACCGGTAGCAAAATCATTAATTTCAGTGATTTGGCCAGAAACATACTGATGATGTAAATGTTGCCCAGGCACCGGGGATCTCTCTTGTTTATAACCCAGCCAGACCGGTATCAATTTTACATATTCACCGTGGGACCCCCCCTCTGACATGACATCGACTAATTGTGCTTTGGAGTCATAGCCATAACGATAAAGTGCACCACTTAGATCGGTATGTTGTAGTGGTTTGCCAAACGTATCACGTTGCCAAGTTAAACAACTGTTATCCGGATTTTCTAGTTTGATCAATTGATGGTTACGTCCATAAAACATGCGCGTGCATTGACCGAGTGGCTCATAGCGTTCAATAATATTACCTAAAGCGTCGAAGTTATAACGTCGTGTATTATTGGCTGGATCCGTATCACTCGTTCGCTGTTTTAGTTCGTTATACGTATAACCACGACGACTACCGGAAGGTTTTTGAAATGCTAAAAGATTGTTCTCTTGATCATAAAAATATTTTGTGGCTTGACTCGCAGCATCTCGCGATTCAATCATGTTGTTAAACGCATCAAACAATTGTGTTTTGCATTGTGTGCCTTCTGCTAATATTTCAATAATTTTATGACCTGCGGCATCGAGGATATATCCTTGCGTATTGCCATTGGCATCGCGCCTTGCTATTTGTTGTCCACGAATATTATAAGCAAAAGTTGTAATAGGACAGAGTGCTTTAGTGTTGCCTTGTTCATCGACTACATCCACTAAAGGTTCTATTTTTTGAACAATTTGGTTCGTATCGTTATAAATGTATTGTGTGATATGACCTAAGCTATCGGTTTCAGTTAATTTATTATTCCATAAGTCATAGCTATATTGACGCGCAGGCTGTACCAGATGTTGTCGATCCGGATCGATATTTTGAGTGGTGGGAAATACTAGGCCCGCATACGCAATCACTAAATCTCCGCTATAGGCACCAAAATGAAAAGGATATACACCAGCGCTAAAACCAGTCACATCCACTACAAATCCTTGTGAGATCAAATTGATGCTGGAAAATTGTGTCCAACATCGCATTCTATCCAAACTCACATTCAAATATTCTAGGACTGGTATTTCTTTGTTGGGTGCAAGATCAGGCAGCGGACTAACCACCAGCTGAGTTTTATCGGTAAAATTCAGTTCCGTAATAAGTTCGGGATTAAATGTTGATGCGCTGGGCGTTTCATCGTTGTAAAGTGGTATCCAATCTTCGGGTTCCTGATCTAAAAAAGCAGTCGCATGCTGAGGAACCATTTCCCATTCTTCTTCATCACTACTATCAGAATTCTGTGCCTCCAACATCAGCCAATGCTGTTGCAAACGCGTTGACACAGGCGGCTTACTCAGTGCTGGCCATTTCACGGCTAAGGAAAGTTTCTCAATAGTCTGAATAGGAACCGAAAAATCAACATTGCTCTGAATTTTATTGCCATTTTTATCAGAATACGTCGTACGTTTTTTATCGGGATCAATTTCTACTGTTTGTATTTGTTGTTTTGATTCTCTATCAAGATAGTGACATTCCAATTTAACGACTTGGGATTGTAAAAAGCTGGGGACTTGCCAATCAAGTTCGACATGATTGTCTAAGAAACTAAATTTCAAACTCGTCGCAATCTCGCGAGACAAAGGTTTGTGTGCAGTTTTATGCGTGTAGATGGTAAAAGCTAAGCTTTCATCAACTCCTCGCCAAAATCCACTGGGATTTCTGGGTGGTGGCGGTGTTGGATGATAAAAGTGACTCACCTCTTCGCCAACGCGTTGACCAAGTTGTTGTGATACATACGAATTGTTTACATCAAAGGTGACAGACGGTAATTGTCTATTCGCAGTAAATTCTGCATCGTTAATTAACTGCGATTCCCATTATTGTTCGATATCTGTTTAATAAAATTCATATAAACACTCATGGTTTCCAAACCTCAACCCCTATTCCTTGAAATTCCATAGCATCTTTAAAATTTTGTAAAATCTCTTTTTGTTTATCATGAGTAATCGATTCTCCATCATCCCAATTTAAAAATGCATCTGATTTAATAATTTCACAAAATTTTCCATTTGGCAAAACACCATTATCCAATTCAATCGTAATTTTTTTTGACCCCTCTTTATATTCTGCCGTAAAACGTCCAGTCCCTTGAACAATAAAACCTTTATTGCTTTCAACTCCTTGTTTATTTAAATATTTGAACATAGCTTTTACCTCCAATAATTGCCAAAGATAAATCTTGGTTTTAAATTCAATTCATCTAAACCCAAGATTTTCTCATTCATTAAAATTTCAGTCTGTTCAGCCCTATAGATACTTGAAGGATTAATCGTGCCAACTAAAGATCTTACTTGTCCGGAAGCTTGTTGTATCATGCGAGTAGAAACATTTGCCCAAATTTGCCTGGCTTCTATTCGTGAAAATGGTGAATTTGCTCCAAATAAATCTAATTCATCAAGCCATTTCCCTCCTCGAGTCATTTCTAGTGTAATACCACCATTTATAGCAGCATATTCTTGAGATAAACGAATACCAGCATCGCCTTGGCCTAAACCAGACCAAAGTATTAGTTGATCTTGGTTTGTTTTCAGCCCAAGTTGATTAGCATAGTCAACAACCTGGTCCGCCGTCCATCCTTCTAATGGATGCTTAGATAAACTCGGTAAGCTCAACTCTGTTGAATCTAATGCATTATGCCCAAAAAATCCCCACCTATTCACTAAGCGTGAGGCTTGCATTAATCCCTTACCAAGCTGCTGACTTTCTTGGTAGATAGTCTCTAGTGCTTCTGCACCTAATCTTTCTAGACCCACCTCAGCCATGGCGCCCATCGCTAAAGGTACACCCACAGCATAACCAATAGCTTCCCAACGATCAGTGGGTATTTGATCATCATTGCTAACTACAGAAGAAAAAGCTTTGATAGTTCCTTCGCGCATCTTCAATACATCATCAACTCCTCGCCAAAATCCATTTACATTTCTTGGTGGCGGCGGTGTTGGATGATAAAAGTGACTCACCTCTTCGCCAACGCGTTGGCCGAGTCGTTGTGATACATAAGAATTATTAACATCAAACGTTACCGACGGTAACGGTGTATTCGCGGTAAATTCTGCATCATTGATTAACTGCGATTCCCATTGTTGTTCTATCGTGGTTTGCGTAATGTGCCCTGCACCACGACTCGCTTGTTTGCTTTGCTGATATTCGTCTGAAACGGTTTTTGTTTGCAGTTGTTGCATTCCTACTACAGCTGCATCTGTAATTAATTGCGTCGCTAAGTTTTCCACATCGAAACGTCCGCGTACCACACTACTCATACCCGCTACCGCAATATCCGATACCAAACGTCGTTCTAAAGGATCAGCTATTTTTATTTTACTGCTTAATCCAGCTGATCCCATGGCTAAGGCTACACCGGCTAATGGTGACCAAATAACCAAGTTTTAAGGCATCTACAACTCATAATCATCTGGGTTTTGCTGTGTTGTTGTAAATGACTCTGCACCAAATTTATCAATTAACTGCTGTACTTTTATTTTACCCTGTTCCGTAACGGAATATTTTGATAAGTTCTTATTAAGAGTTTTTAATTGTTTTACTAATCCTTCTTGCATAAGAGTATTTATTGCTTCAACAGAATTTACTCTCCCGCCAATGCCGCGTAAATCTAAAGCACGTTCTATTTGGTACCAGGACCATTCTCCATTAGATTTAAAAATTAAGACTAAGATTAAGTCTTTATACGATCGCTTATTCATAAGCGTAGTCTCCTAATTATTTAGCTTCAGTGAGTGCTGGAATAAGAGCTCTTCTTGCTCTTCCATAATTTTAATCGCTTCCGGCATGTACAATTCATTTAAATTGGATGATAGCGCATATTCCTCTAAAGTTGCCGTATGTGTGTTATTCCACAATGATAATTGAGCGCTCTGATCGATAGGCAAACCATTCTTCCAACCTAATCGTCTATATCTCACGAACTCTCTCAATTCATGAGAGTAAAAGTTTCTGTCAATTTTAGTTGCGGGAATTTCTCCATTTGCAATTGCACGAAGCCTTGTGATCATGAATTGATTTGCTGCATCCGGTCCAAATCTTGAAGTATGCGCCTCAACGACATCCACGCCTTGGTGAGTGAATTTGATTTTTGATTGAGTATCTACAAGATTTCGCAGTGGGCCACCAGCTTCTGCTTCGTTAAATACTCTGCCACTAACAGCACCTCTTCCACCATAAACTGTACCTTCTACCTCATTATGCCAAAAAAATCCCCACCTATTCGCTAAACGTGAAGCTTGCATGATTCCTTTAGCTACAGATGGCAACGGTAGTTCGGTTGCAGCTGTCCATTCTGCAGCGCGCGTTTGAGCTACACTTTCGCTATAACCTAAATCCAAATAGTTTTGTTGATTAGCAGCAGCCTGTCCGAAGCTTTCACGCATTACTTCACTATTAGCGGCTGCTCGACCTTCGGCTATTAAAGCTTGACGTTCGAGAACATTTTTATGTCGTTGCTCAAAGCGCTCCCAAAATCCATTGGGATTTCTGGGTGGATCCACATGTTGGAATCGACTGACTTCTTCGCCAACGCGTTGTGCTAAGCCTGAACTATTAACATCAAATGTTACTGACGGTAATTGAGTATTTGCAGTCAATTTTGCATCGTTAATTAACTGTGATTCCCATTGTTGTTCGATGGTGGTTTGCGTAATGTGCCCTGCACCACGACTCGCTCTTTGGCTTTCTTGATAGTCATCTGAAACGGGTTTTGTTTGTTGATGCGCCACATAACCCGCTGTATCAGAAATCATCTGTATCGCTAAGTTTTCTGCATCATTGACTAACTGTGTTCCCATTGTTGTTCGATGTTGGTTTACTTAATGCCTAGAGTAAGCTCAAAAAATAATCACTACTTCTTTTGTCTCAATTATTTTACTTCCTAATCTAATTAACTTTTACTAGCTAAATCTCCTAATAAACAAATTGTTTTTTTTATTCTTTTTGCATTATTAACCTTCTCTAGATAGGATAATAGTTCTACAGTATAAAAATAGTCTGAATTCCATACTTCGGGAGATTCAAAGCAAAAATTATGGATCAACTGAAGCTCTTGGGTAGCACCTTCAAAATTTTTATTTTCAATGTCTAATTTACAATTTTTAATCGCATTAATAGCTACTTCTTTAAAAATACTATTTTCTTTAGTTATTTTTTCTTCTATCTTACGAAGTAGCTGAGCATCATTTGCATTAAATCTATAGGAGGCTAGCTGATTTCTTAAATAAGCTAATTCCAAAATTTTTTCACTCATAACTTACTCCTAACTATTTGAAAATCCTGGACTATAAAAACCCAAATCATCAGTTGTTCTATATCCCAAGTAGGGCAACTCAACTTTTTCAACTGGAATTTCTTTAAGACCTAAAGTTCTAGCAGCAACCAACCTATGGTTACCATCAACGACATAATTCTTACCATTATATTTAATATATTTTACAGTTTCATTTATACCATTTTCTTTAATGTTTTCTACTAATCTAGCAAAGGCTTTTCTACCCATAGTCCTCGGTTGAGTTATTTCTAATTCGGTTGGAGATAGATGAGTTAAAGTTGATTCCTCTACGCCATTATGCCCAAAAACTCCCCACCTATTCATTAATTTTGAAGCTTGTATTAACCCCTTACCAAGCTGCTGACTTTCTTGGTAGATAGTCTCTAGCGCTTCCACACCTAATCTTTCTAAACCCACCTCAGCCATAGCGCCCATCGCTAAAGGTACTCCTAAAACAAATCCTGCCGTTTCCCAGCATCTCGTGGTGCTTCGTAATGTCCCGTATAAACTAAATTAATGGCTTCTAAAGTTCCTTCACGCATCTTCAGTACATCATCAACTCCTCGCCAAAATCCATTGGGATTTCTGGGCGGATCCACATGTTGAAAGCGACTGACTTCTTCACCAACGCGTTGTCCAAGTTGTTGTGATACATACGAATTGTTTACATCAAAAGTAACAGACGGTAATTGTCTATTCGCTGTAAATTCTGCATCGTTAATTAACTGTGATTCCCATTGTTGTTCGATGGTGGTTTGCGTAATGTGCCCTGCACCACGACTCGCTTGTTTGCTTTGCTGATATTCGTCTGAAACGGGTTTTGTTTGCAATTGTTGCATCCCTACTACAGCTGCATCTGTAATTAATTGGGTCGCTAAGTTTTCCACATCAAATCGCTCATGAATCATTATCGAACAGAAAAAACTTCAAGAAGCCCAACAGGTTTTATCTGGAAATTCACCTTTTTCCAATGCTTATGAATAGCTAAAATTGCTCGCTGCGAATACAGCCCCTTATCACCTTCGGCGATCTTTAAAATTTCTATATCTCCAGATTGCTTTAATAATTTTATCTCTCCATTGACAAGCTTAAAGCTTCCTCGCAATTTACCTGCCGCATTTCTAACAGCTCCAGTTGATAACGGAACTCATATAAATAGGTTACAAAATTAGTGTCTTCATTTAGTTTGCGGATTTCTATATAAAAGGCCATTAGGGTCTCCATATCATATCTGGCGTTGTTTCAAATTCTAATGGATTCTATTTCCTCAGAAAATCTTCCGCAGCACTAAATATAAATAACTAATTTAATTTCTTTATTACCGTTGGCTTTTAATTCATTAATAATGCCATCATCTGTTCTAACTGATCTTCTCCCTTTTCTTTTTTCAGCATCTCCGCCAGAAAAACGATCCTCGCCTATAATATTAATCGTTTTGATTTTTTGACCCCCTATATACAAATCTGCCTTACTATTTGGAATAAATTTATCTATATCCGGTATTATTGTGCCTACCAGTACTATATGCCCTACAGAAAGCTTGAAAAATTCACTTACAAACATTTCACATAAAACCATCATAATTGGTCTCCTTATCGATATACCATATTCAAACGTTCTATTTCTTCTATCCTAAGTTGATGTAACAATTTTAAATCTGCTGGATTGTCTAATCCCAATAATTTAGCATGCCTAATCATAAAATCTTTAACATGAACCTCAGCACCTTGCGGAGTTAAGCGATCAACGATACCCAGTTTATTTTGGGTTCCATGTAAAAATTCTTCTAATAACGTAGATTTTCTTGCATCTTCTCTAATTAATATATGATTAGGTGTCATTGTATTTGTACTTCCTTCTGCTCCCATTGACTTTAAATACCTATAATCATCACTACCTTTAAATGCAATATCAATTGATCTTCCTTTGCTTCGCATTGAATTTATTAGTTCATTTGTCATTGGAGCTACATCCTCATTAAGTGTTGAGCTTGTAGGCCCCGTTCTAAATAAAAATGAACCTGATTTCCCTATCTCATTATGACCAAACAATCCCCATCTATTCATCAAGCTTGAAGCTTGCATCATTCCCTTAGCTACGGATGGCAACGGTAGTTCGGTTGCTGCTGTCCATTCGGCTGCTCGAGTCTGAATTACACTCTCGGTATAACCTAAATCTAAATAGTGTTGTTGATTAGCAGCAGCCTGTCCGAAGCTTTCACGCATTACTTCACTATTAGCGGCTGCGCGACCTTCGGCTATTAATGCGCGATGTTCGAAAACATTTTCATACCGTTGCTCTATACGCTGCCAAAATCCAGTTGGATTTCTGGGTGGATCGACATGTTGGAATCGACTGACTTCTTCGCCGACTCGTTGTCCGAGTTGTTGCGCTACATAAGAATCGTTGACATCAAAAGTAACTGACGGTAATGGCGTATTCGCTGTGAATTCGGCATCGTTGATTAAGTGTGAATCCCATTGTTGTTCTACTGTGGTTTGCGTAATGTGTCCTGCACCTTGACTTGCTTTTTTGCTTTGATGATATTCATCTGAATCTGGTTTTGTTTGCCTTTGTTGCATTCCTACTGCAGCTGCGTCAGTAATGAGTTGTGTCGCTAAGTTTTCAACATCAAAATGTCCTCGCACCACACTACTCATACCCGCTACAGCAATATCCGATACCAAACGTCGTTCTAAAGGATTATCTATATTTATTTTAGCGCTTAATCCTGCTGAGCCCATCGCCAAGGCTACACCGGCTATATCAAATTGCTGGCGTATACCTATCGCCATTTCAGTTAATTGTTCTGACACATTCACCATACCCATGCGCACCATCGTCATGACAGCTTTTTCACCGAGCGCTGCTCCTCCAAAACCTGAAGCGAAACCCGCGGTAATCCCTGCGGTTACACTTTCTGCTAAAGAAAAATGATCTTTTAATCCGATACCCACACATAATTCTTGAGCAGCGGCATCCGCCAATCCGGCTGCCACTCCAGTCATTACGGGTACTGATACACCTAAAGTTCCTGCTACACTCGCCACAGCCGCAACTGCAGGTGGATACACACAAACAACCACCACCGCAATGGCACAAATCAACAAACCTAAAAAATCATCATCGTCTGGTGGTGGTTGTGGCGTATCCAGATGTGGAGTGAGAGAGCCTTGGATGATTTGTAATAATTGATAATACGGACGTGCCATGCCGGCTTTGTTATGTACCGAGATAAGTTGTGGGATAACGATGGTTTGACCTGGTATCAATGTTCCGCCGCCATTCGCAGCATCAATATAGCTCCCTAAACTAGCATCACCATACACATTATTCGCAATTGATTCGTAAGTATCTTTATCCGCACAAGTGTAGGTTTGTGGCAAACTCGAAAAATCGTTAGCGCTTGCCGAACTCATACCAATTTCCATTCCAGCACTGCCTTGTGGCCTGATCCAATTCAATAATAAATCAAAGGACTTATTACGTTGGTTTTTATAACTGGCTAAGTATTGACCATTTACGCGATAAAAATAATAAGTTTCCAGATTAGAAATAAAAATATCTCCACTAAAAATAGGGTTTAAGTGCATTCGATGCAGTATCAAACCTTCTGGCGTCGCGATAAAATATTTATCTCGCCCATCTGGATCTTCAGCGCCGCATATCGCGTTCGGCTCGCCATTGGGACCAAAGTAGTTTTTAACTGAGGAATAAGCACTAGTCCCATGGATGTTAGTTCGATAACCCTGAATACTTGCAATTCGCCATTGATCCCAACCTACATAATTACAATTAAGATGATCAACATTCCCTTCCTCATCGCCATAATTTATCGTTTGTTGCTGAGGTAAACCCATCGCCGTTATTTGTTGATAATCTGTACGGTTTACAACTTGAAAATGACCTGGAACAGTTGTAGTTTGAATATTTGCAACTAACCAGGTGTTTTCATTATAAGCTCGTTCTTTATCAATAATGTATACAAGCCCAAATACCCAATCAGACACGATTTTATAAAGTCTTTGCCTACCTGCACTATCGTATTGTCTTTCAATACTTGAATTGTAGGGAACGTCATAGCGAGAACCCACTTGTCGCCCATCGCTGTCATAGAAAAATTTCTCAGTTATTCTGCTTGTGCTTATCGTACTTTCTGTCACCTTACGATCATTTTGGTAAGAAAATTCAGCGCCTTTATTAGGGATTATTTTGATCTGCCCATTTTCAAGAACTCCTTCAGACACAATCACCCTATCTTCAGTATCATACTTCCACCAGACTTCCTGATTAAGTTGGCTACCATCATTGGTTTTTATTGCACCCTTAATAAAGCGTCGATTACTCACCGCATCATAAGCAGTAGTAAAGATAGCTTGTTGGTCCCGTGTTAAGATCTCTCGACCCAATGCATCGATTTGACTGCTGGTTTCACGAAGAATTTCTGCTTCACCGCTAACAACACGGACTGCAATCCGTCGACCTTCTGAGTCATAACCATAAGAGATTTTTTTACCGGTAGCAAAATCATTAATTTCAGTGATTTGGCCAGAAACATACTGATGATGTAAATGTTGCCCAGGCACCGGGGATCTCTCTTGTTTATAACCCAGCCAGACCGGTATCAATTTTACATATTCACCGTGGGACCCCCCCTCTGACATGACATCGACTAATTGTGCTTTGGAGTCATAGCCATAACGATAAAGTGCACCACTTAGATCGGTATGTTGTAGTGGTTTGCCAAACGTATCACGTTGCCAAGTTAAACAACTGTTATCCGGATTTTCTAGTTTGATCAATTGATGGTTACGTCCATAAAACATGCGCGTGCATTGACCGAGTGGCTCATAGCGTTCAATAATATTACCTAAAGCGTCGAAGTTATAACGTCGTGTATTATTGGCTGGATCCGTATCACTCGTTCGCTGTTTTAGTTCGTTATACGTATAACCACGACGACTACCGGAAGGTTTTTGAAATGCTAAAAGATTGTTCTCTTGATCATAAAAATATTTTGTGGCTTGACTCGCAGCATCTCGCGATTCAATCATGTTGTTAAACGCATCAAACAATTGTGTTTTGCATTGTGTGCCTTCTGCTAATATTTCAATAATTTTATGACCTGCGGCATCGAGGATATATCCTTGCGTATTGCCATTGGCATCGCGCCTTGCTATTTGTTGTCCACGAATATTATAAGCAAAAGTTGTAATAGGACAGAGTGCTTTAGTGTTGCCTTGTTCATCGACTACATCCACTAAAGGTTCTATTTTTTGAACAATTTGGTTCGTATCGTTATAAATGTATTGTGTGATATGACCTAAGCTATCGGTTTCAGTTAATTTATTATTCCATAAGTCATAGCTATATTGACGCGCAGGCTGTACCAGATGTTGTCGATCCGGATCGATATTTTGAGTGGTGGGAAATACTAGGCCCGCATACGCAATCACTAAATCTCCGCTATAGGCACCAAAATGAAAAGGATATACACCAGCGCTAAAACCAGTCACATCCACTACAAATCCTTGTGAGATCAAATTGATGCTGGAAAATTGTGTCCAACATCGCATTCTATCCAAACTCACATTCAAATATTCTAGGACTGGTATTTCTTTGTTGGGTGCAAGATCAGGCAGCGGACTAACCACCAGCTGAGTTTTATCGGTAAAATTCAGTTCCGTAATAAGTTCGGGATTAAATGTTGATGCGCTGGGCGTTTCATCGTTGTAAAGTGGTATCCAATCTTCGGGTTCCTGATCTAAAAAAGCAGTCGCATGCTGAGGAACCATTTCCCATTCTTCTTCATCACTACTATCAGAATTCTGTGCCTCCAACATCAGCCAATGCTGTTGCAAACGCGTTGACACAGGCGGCTTACTCAGTGCTGGCCATTTCACGGCTAAGGAAAGTTTCTCAATAGTCTGAATAGGAACCGAAAAATCAACATTGCTCTGAATTTTATTGCCATTTTTATCAGAATACGTCGTACGTTTTTTATCGGGATCAATTTCTACTGTTTGTATTTGTTGTTTTGATTCTCTATCAAGATAGTGACATTCCAATTTAACGACTTGGGATTGTAAAAAGCTGGGGACTTGCCAATCAAGTTCGACATGATTGTCTAAGAAACTAAATTTCAAACTCGTCGCAATCTCGCGAGACAAAGGTTTGTGTGCAGTTTTATGCGTGTAGATGGTAAAAGCTAAGCTTAAGTCATGAGGTTTTTTATCCTGTGTCAGTGGCTTTAATTGATAAACACCGGAGGAATGATGACTGAGATCCACATAATAGGTGTGGGATACTGGATCGACTTGTAATTCCAGTGTTTCACGTTTTTCAGATTCTTCCCATAATTCAACCGCTGAAATATCGCGCGTATTACCGGTTAAACGAACCAAGCTGGGTTGTTTTTCTTCTGGAATGGCCACTAGGTAATGACTGTTGCTACAAAGACCCGTATCAAATTGCACAGTACCTGAGCTAATATAGATTACCTTTTTTTCGTTAGGTTGCATCGGATCGGTAAACGTATAAGTTACTTGGTAGTCATATACATCGGTAGCAAACGTCGACACATCGACACCGCAACGCCCGTCTTGTGTAACAATCGGTAAGCTTTGTTTTAGTGCTGGAAAATCTTTAGGCCATAACGAAAATTCAGCGACTGCATTCTTCTCTTGTGGAATCGGCCAACTTAAACTTTGCATCTTACCGAACTTAGGATAACGATTACTGGCTAATATACTTAACGGAATAATTTCTGGTTGCGAGGTGTCCACTTGATAATTGGCTGGTAAGGTACGTGTAATAACACGACCGGCTGTATCACGCTGATTTTCTGTGCGTTCAACATCAGTAACACTCCAACCGAGTACAGTAGGTAATTCGCGATAAGTGATAAAACCTAAATCTTTAGTCGGCGATTGCAGTCGCAACACAGATTTACCGGTGAGATCATGCAGGAATAAAGTTGCAGCACCTGCTTCAACATTGCTGCACCATATCCGACCTAATACATCAAAGCGTCGATAAATATGCATTTTTTCAGGTTTTTCGCCTTCCATGATTGCTTGATCAAATGCATCATAGGTTAGGCAGTTAGTTTCTATGGTTTGTGTATCGCGGCGTACTTCAACACTAATTGCTCTATTTTGTGCATCGTATTGAAAATATTTTTCGTCTAAATGGATTTTTGCTTCGTATTGAGTTCCCTCTTTTGGTGGTTTTTGTTGCCAGTTAGTTAGAGTCCACCACTGACGTGCCGGTTTGCCGTTCGCCGTATAACTAAACCCTTGAGGTAGTTGTTGATTCGATTGTTTCCACTGCAATTTACCGCGTGCATCATACAATCTTTTTTCTTGTTGATCAGCGGGATCGACAGCTACAGGTTCAGGAATAGTACCTGCTTGAACGGGCTTCGCTCCTTGTTGGAAACGCGTCGTCAATACCGTTTGCCCATGCGCATTATTTCCATAATAGCTTAATGGCACGATAGTGTTGCTAAGACCATGGTTGTCACGCGGCACTTCAGTTTGTGCGAGCTTACAACCGCGTTGATCGTAATAATTCCATTCAATACTGCCATCTTCTAGTGTTTTTGCCAGCAACTGACCGTTCGCATTATATTCATAGGTCACGCTAAGATCTTGAGGAGATGCATCAATAAACGAGGGTAATCCATTGCTTAATGTTAAGTTTTGACGCACGATTTGCAAACGAACTTTTTTTACTAAACGATTCGCTTTATCATAATAAGATTGCTCACTGCGATCTTGTGTAGAAGCTATTTTATCTAATGCATTTTTAAGTTCAGTAAAAGATAAATGAGCGTTTAACGAAGTATCTAATGATTTCGCATAAGCAACACGCTTGATCATTTGACCGAAACTATCATTCTCAAAACGTTGACAGCGATACTGAGGCGTTTGATTATCAAAACCAACGCTATCTGCTTCGGCTAGACCTTGTCCATTGCGATCAAACCAATAAAAATTTTCTTTACTGTGCGCAGGATCAATTTTTTCTGTTTGCGCAATGACTTGACCCCATGCATTATACGATTTACCTAATTCGGCATACTCGTCAGTAATTTTTCCTTCTGGCATGCTTACATAACAATGTACCGGACCTTGACGTTGTAAAGTAACGCGGCCGCATTGATCGCGTTGGTAATCAATAATGCGATCAGCATCGCTATGTCGCGTTCGATAATATTCATCCAATACCGATTTGGGAATTCCTGTTTTGCTATATACACTCAGATCCAGTGTACAAAGCGTCGCATTAATTATTTTTCGATGGATCTTTCCAAATGCATCGCGTTGTTTTTTTGTTGTAACGCCGAGTGGATTAACATGATAAACCAGGCGTTGTTGTTGATCGTACACCCAAAATTGCCAATGGCCCGCTGCATCTTGTTCAGCGACTTTTAGCCCTTTAGCATTGATTGTACGTACAGTGGTTAAGGTTTGTTGGGTTTCAGGGCGATAACGCCAATCATCAGGTTTTAATGAGCTTGCATTATCAACAGCAATATCTGGTAAACGCGTTGATTGCCATTGATTCAATCCGTTATATTCCGCTTCAAATATCCGTGGCTCCTGGGTGTTAGCCGCAGTAATGATGCGAACAATGTTACCCACTTTGTCATAAGTTTTATGTTTTTCTAGCGCAAGAGTCTGGCTGGCACAAGTCAATGCGCCAAATGCATCGGGAGTTACCTCAGTAATATAAACAGGAGGTGTTATTTCAACAACAGGCCGCTTAGCGCGATCAAATACTGTTTTCCAATTCGATTGCTGACGATCGATATAAAGAATTTGATTTCCTACCGCATCGTATTGATAGGTTTCAACATGACCTAGAGCATCAGTGTGTTGTATCAATCGATTTGCTGCATCGTAAACTTTTTTGCTGATACGATCCTGCGTGGCATCCGGTGCTAATGTCTGCAATTGTTTAAGTAACAGCGCATAATCTTCAGGAACATGGACGCGCTGATTAAAATGAACTTCTTCAATCAAATTACCTTTTGCATCATGTTGAAAACCTTGCACCTGTCCTTCTGCATTTACTGTATAAAGCGGTTGGCCTAAGCCATCAAAAAAGAAAAACTGATATCGATCCTGACTCTCATCTTGTTTAATCTGTGAGAGTACTTGTGCTATGGGTAATTGACTCAATTGTAAAGCATCTTCAACAGCATTCGCATAGCTGATTTGAGTAATTAAGCGCCCTTGCTCATCAAAACGTTGTTCACATACATAATTTTGCGGATCGACGGAAAATCGTAATTGACCCACTTCATCCCGTAAAAAATAGTGACAACGATCTTGAGTAGGATTGGCAATTTTAATAACTTGGGCCGCCAATTGTTCGGTGGTGAGTTTTTCAATGCCTTGAATCGCTATACCGGCTGCATACTGTATCGTTTGTATTTCATGTTGTAATGCATCATAACGTTTTTCTTTAACATAGCCCCGTTGGCCAATAATGCTGAGCGCAAAGCGTTGCTTACCATTTGCATCATAAAATTGATACGTTAAACTATCTTCTGCATCTGGCTTTAACATCGCGCGCAATTGTTCGGGCGTGGTTTCATCATTAGGCGTTATAACTTCATTTCCATTGATCGCTTGTTGGTATTGCCTTTCTAAAACGATTTGTTCGGCTGCGTTATATTTCCATTCGGCCACACCACCTAACGCGTTGATTTTAAAACAACGTCGTCCTGCAGTATCGATAATAAAACGAGTGACCTGGCCATTCGCATCAATTTCCGCCAGCACACTATTTTGAGCATTTTTATGGTATTGAGTTTGTATGTTTAAGGCGTCTTTACGTGCGTCCGTTAATGGATCGATAGTCGTTTTGCAATGTCGATTCAAACCATCGTAATCGAGTTGACGAATATATTGATCTGCAGTTGTCTTATCACCTTGGGTTTCATTAAGCAGCTGTTTTTGTCCGTTATACTGTCGCGTGGTCGTCAGGCTTAAACCCGATGCTTGTGCATCTAAGCATTCTTCAATAATAAGTCCGCGTCGATCGTATTTATTTTCTTGGACTATGCCTTTTGCATCAATGGTCTTAACACATTGTCCCAAAAGATTATATTGATACTGTGTTTGGCGTTTTGTACCTTCAGCCTCTTGTATTTTTGTGATGACATGTCCGATTGCATCATAGCTATACTGGGTTTTGCTACCCTTAATAATCTGTTTTTGAATTAAATCACCTAACAGATTATAAGCAGCAACATAGCCTCGACCTAAAGCGTCATTATAAAAACTAATCTGTCCATCGGCAGTATGTTGCCAAGTTTGTGTTTGTTGTTTGGCATCAACTTCTTTGATCTTTTCTGCAAAAATATTGCGAAAAATACATCGTTTGTTTCCTAAAGGATCAACTGTCGTTTCGATACGTTTACTTGCGTTATAAAGATGCAGTGTGGCTTGCCCTAAAGCATTAGTAATTTTAATGGGTCGATCCCAAGCATCATACGTACTTTCACTACGTTGTTGTTGAAATGGACTTTGTGTCCAGATCAAACGTCCTTTACGATCATAACCACGCCGATAATCACCTTTTATTTCATCTCTGAGATGAGTCAGCTTGCCATAAAGATTGTTATAATCACGTTTTACTTTGCTATTTAAGGTTTCGGCTTGACGCAACGTGCTTATTTCTAAGCCACGTGCATCATATTGATGTTGAATAATCAATGTGGGTTGTTTAGTTGCGACGGGTAAACTTGTTTGGCTAACTTCAGAAAAAGCATTGGGAAGATGTTGTGTTTCGAAACCTTCCGCATCGATAACTTTTAATAATTGATCGCATTTATTGTAGAACTTTTGCGTAATCACATCCTGCGACTCATCTTGCAGTGCGTTTAAAGCGCAACGTAATGCATCTGATATGAAACCACCAGTCAGTGGTAGCTTATATTTATCCGCTAATATCGCTTTAACTTGGCTGTAATCGCGCGTCTTAACAATATTATTAAAATAATCGCGCGTATATTCACGAATCTGAACTTGTTTATCAGCAACGACTTGTATCGTTAGCACTAACTGTCGTTCAGTGTTGTAATAAAAATAGCTTAGTTGATCATTTGCTTCAGGACTAGAACGAACTGCCGTCGATAGTTTTAAGCCACTGGCATCATAGACATAACGTCGGGTATTCTCATTCCATATTTTTTCTTTTTGTTGTTGTTTTTCTTCAGGTTTTAAAGTGCTATCGGCATCGATACGCGCCAGCAATTCACTATTCTGTGCCGATGCTACAGCAACAGTTTGACCCCATCCATCAAAACGGGACTCATTGGCGCGATAGGTATCTCCAGTTATTTCAGTCATTGTCGCATCACGCACGCCTTGTGCACTCATTTCGCCCATATTATCGTAACGTGTAAATGTTACTTTTCCATCGGATCGGCGACTTTCAATTTCACGATTTAGTTTATCGTATTTGTAAGTAATCGTTTGATCGTTAACAGACTCAGCAGGTAATGTTGGAATAAGCTGCGTATTGTTATACCAGTTCGGATTGACTGGATTTGTATAACGCTTTTCGCTATTAACTACACCATTCAGCAAATAATCTTTAGTCGTTATATAACCTTCGGCATCAACGCTTAAAATTAACCAACCACGAGGATCATAAAAACGGTATTCATGGGCATCATCGGCATTCGCATCAGGACGGATCTTATCAAAGCTCTGCGTATTGATGCTGATGATTTGTGCTTGTGCATAACGAATGATTTCAGTCACCCAATTTGCACCGTTATGTTTATATTCAGTCACATAACCCGCCGCATCTTGTATACCGACCTTATTCTTATCGGCGTCGTAAAAGATATGCTGTGTTCGATCCCGTTTAGGATCAACGGAGAGAGCAATTTTTTTTCCTTTGAATAAAGCGGTTAATTGCTCGGCTGATAATCGTGCTTCATAGTGGATAGTTACAATAAGTTGGTTGCGATCGTTATAAATACTTTGAGTTAAATACGCTTCCTCGTCGACTTGATAACACAGCCGTTCAGAAGCGTCATAAAATTCGTAACTGATTCTGTCATGGGTCGGATCGCTTATTGACATCTTAGTCATTAATGTCAATAAATCATTAGCGGAAGGTTCGGTTCCTTGCGCAGGACTGGAAGCAAGTTGCAGTTTGTCTATGGCTTTTGCATAACGAACCCTAGCCTTATAACGACTTTGTTGGTTGTAACGAAATTCAGTTAGACTACCGCTGGGATGTACAATAAATCCTAAGCGATTTTGCTTATCATAAAATCGATAACTGAATTGGCCATCCGCTGTCGTGCATTTTTCTGTTACACAGCCTGCGATGTTCCTGCTGTAGGTCGTTTCCCGTGTGACCGATTGATTATTTTCTTGAACGGTTTGTTGTTCTTTAGCTATCCATCCTCGTATATCTAATTCAGTGATCTCTTTACGACTATTCGGTCGAGTAATTTCAACATGCCGATCAGCATAAAGATAGGATGTTTTTTCTTCAGCTGCATTTTCTAATGATATCAACCGACGTAAGTTATCAAATTCTGTGGTGGTATTCAGTGTAGGCTGATCTTTTTCGCGAGTTTCGCTAGAATAATTTAAATCTCCAAACATATTATAGAACGTATCGAGTTGGCTCATGCGATCATCGTCAATCCCTTGTCCTTTAGCATCGATCGTCGCATAGCGATAAGTATGCGAAGGTAAACCTGAGTGATCATTAATTTGCTGGGTTAAGCTTACACACTGTGGATTTTGTTGTGTCACCCATGTCGCCATTTCTGCTAAACTAGGCGCAGTACTTTTCGTATAATTATCAACCGGAAAAAGTCCATCTAAGTAAACCACGGTGAATTGAATAAAGCTCGCATCTCCGACACGGTATTCAGTGACTCGACCTTCTGGGCTGATTACAAAGCGTAAATACAAACCTTTACCACTGTCACCATAAGCTTGATCGTAAACATGTCGGGTAACTTGGGCCTTATTATTGTTATAACTAGCTTGTGTGATTAAATTATGTCTAGGGCTGGTTTGATCGTAAAAATATTCCTTTACTTGACCATTGGCGTTTTGCTGTTTAATTAATCGGCCATCTTCATTGTATTGGAAGCTTTGTTTGGCTTGTGCAGCTGAAGTCGTACTGGATAGTTGGCCGTTTTCATTAAAGGTGTAATAGCTACTATCGACAGTGAGATTTCCCGGAACCCAAGGATAGCCTTGTTCTCGATCGATCTGTGTGATCGATCCTTGCGCATTAAAATATAATTTTGTGGAAGCCTTGACATTATTTTGAATAAGGGTATTACCCTGTGCATACAGAAAGTTTGCCGATAAACTACCGACATCGCTAGAATTTTGATAACTAAAAGAAGTAATTGGCTTAGGCACGCCATCCGGCGTGGTACCATAAACAAAAGACAAACCACTACCATCGCTCTGCTCGATCTTATCAAGATAGGCTAAGGAATAAACGTCCTTATCCGATAACGTCGCTTTACTTTTGGGAGGAGCAAGATATTTATACTCTGTACTTGGCCATTTCGACCGATCGTGCATATCTAATGCAATAGTGGTTTTAGTTAAACGACTGTCAATATCAAAGCTTGAAAATTTTAATAGCGTAGTCTCTCCCATTTTGACTGAATAAATGGATTCTTGATGACTACCATCAGCGAGTTGATGACGACGAATTTCATAACGACCTTCAGGTGCAACTATAGTGGTCAGTTGCCAAGGAGTAGTTTGATCATAACGATAAGTCGTTGCTTCATTTTTACTACCAAGCCGCTGAATTAAATAACCACTTTCATTATAAATTTCTGTGATCTGGGTTTTCGGATCAAACCATACCCACTTTTTCGCTGTCGTATCGTGAGAAAGATAAGCTCGACTATCTGACCAGTACGGAGATACCCATCGATTAGTTTTACTATCAAACTGATAAGATGTTTCGTGACCATCCTCTTCAATTAGGATTGCAGGTGAAGTCTGAGTGCCTGCAGGGAGCGTTTTGAAATATTTATGTGCTAAACGCCAAATCCCAGAAACTGTTTGCGCGTGACTGTTATAAACATAAGACAGTTCAACGGGAAAATTTCTTTCCCGTAATACGAGTTTATGATCAAAAAGAATGAGATTGCCGGTGTTAGCATTAACAAAACTCTGGATTTTTAAGGGACCAAAATCTCGGCTAGGTAAGGCAGCACCCATCTGAGTAAAGGAAGAATAAGAAACTCCAAGACCGAGTCCTGAAATAAGATTAAATGGATAGGCTAAATTCATAGGAATACTTCCTTACTTTTAAATTTTTTTATCAACGAAAAACCTTCTGGCATGCCTTTAAGGACGCGATGATGGTCGACCGTTATCATTGTTTATTTCAGCGGATTCGGCCTCAATTAAGGGTAATCTCGGCGGCGCTGGACGGAAAAATCGATACGTTGATTGACTTGCACGATAACCTCCATATAACAAAGCAATAAGACATAAAATGCCTCCTGCACACAGCAAACTTATTAAAAATGGGCTACCCAGTAACAGCGTACCCTTCAAGGATGGGGATGGGTTAGATTGCGAAACATTCGTTGGTAACCTATCACAGGTTTGCCAATCGAGTTGTTGCAACTGCTCAGGCTTTATAAACTGTATGTCTGGCAACGATGAAGCAACCCGACAAAAACTTCTTAGGGTAGGCACGTCCAAATTATCATGAATAACATTAAGTTGAGTTAGCTTGTTATTGGACTGCATTGGATAAAAAACACGTTTTTCTTGTCTTGATAACTGAGTCGTATTTAAATCATTGGCATGACATGACACCTTTACCAGCTCTTTTGCAAAGTTATTCAATGATGCAGCTTCGACAATATTGTCGTTGAGTATTAACTGTTGTAAGTGCGATTGCTGTAATACCAATGCGAGTGCGTTAAAAAAGTTTCCATCCAGAAGATTATTGCTTAAATCAAGCAACGTTAGCTTAGTTTTACTTAAAGCTTCCGCTAAACGAGGCTGATTACTGATCTGATTTTGGTTAAGATGTAATTCATGCAGATTAGTATTCGAAAGTACATCCAGCCAATTCATTAAGGAGACATCGCTGATTTTATTATTGTTTAAATTTAGTGAGCGTAATAAAGTATGGTTAGAAAAAACAGATGTTAATTCGGCAACGGAGTGATCATTGAGTTCAGCATCTTTACAAACAAAACTCAGCAATTGAGTATGAGGAAGTGTTTTTGCAATTACTGAAAATCCATGTTGAGTTAATTCGCTGCCTGAAATATCAAGATGTTGCAAGGAAGTGAATGGTAAATGTTGTGCTATCTTCAGGGCATCTTGATCTGTCAATTGATTTCCGGCGATATTCAAAGTAGTTAAGTGACTACCCCGAACTTGTGTTATTAAGAATTGGACGCCTTTATTGTTTAACTGATTATTTGAGACATCTAAAGACTCTAAATTTTTTAGACAACCTTGCAGTGCAGTGACATGCTCACTTTTTAATTCAGCATTACTTATTTTCAATATTTTTAAATAAGAATTTCCTTTGAATGTATCACTAAAAACTTGAAGTGCATTTGCAGAAAATTTTTGACCGGATAAATCAAGTGTATGCACAAAACTTTGCTGGGCTCCCACTGCAAGCTTTTGCAAACCTAAATCAGTTATTTGATTATCTGCTAATTGCAAATTATTTAATTTTTGCATGCCGCTGGAAATTAACTTAGCCAATCTTGTCGCACTCGCATCAATCATATTGGTATTGGCTAAGTTAAGTTCGCTCAGATTTATCTCTACTAAAGAATTTAATAACAAGTTAAACAACTCATCATTTAACCATTGGTTACTGATATCAAAACGAGTGACATTGACGCTGGTTAAGAATCGGCTTAATGCTTGAATATGTTGACGTGTAGGTGCTGTATTCGCATCATTTCCTACAGGATTGGAAACATTTAATAATTCCAAGCGCGAAGTCAGCATCGATTGCAACTTATTCAGAAGTTGCTTCCAATCAGTTACTGACCAAGTGGTCCAAGCTTGTTGCGATAAATCAATTTGTTTAATTCCACCTGTGCTAGGAAGTTGGTTAAGATGGTGAAGTAATGCTACCGGCGTCATGTTTTGTTGCAATAACTTGTCTAAACAAGCTTGTGTAGTGAACATATTTTGATAATTTACAAATGACCAATCACAAGCAACACATTCATAACGATCAGTTTGTTGTAAGAAAGTAAAACTTCTTCTCTCGATTTCACAATTTGTTTGGGCATGGTAATGATTCGCTAAATCAGTTGCTTTAAAAATTATTAATTGCAGATAGCGACCGACGGCATACAGCGTGTAAAGTGAAGACAGTAGCGATGGAATAAAAAATAACGGCGTTAACGGACGTTCCGTTTCACCTAAAGTCCAGCTGAAATAACGATTTAATCTGCTCGGCGCCTGAGTTCGTTCAATGAGAGAAATCGAGGCTTCTTCTTCAAGCATTAAAGAATCAATAGGCGCTTGAATTCCCTCAACAGGAGTAAAAGTTAATGCTTGTTCAGTCACAGGCGCTGACTTTAATGCAGTTAAAATAGTTTCCCTAAGCTGCAATAAATTATTTTTTTGCAATGGATCGTCAATAAAACGTTGTAAATTATCGGTATGAAAACTTTCTGCAATTTGCGCAAGCATACGCAGTGCTTGAAAACGTAAAGGAAATCCTCGTGATGGATGCGCTAAATGTATTAGTTTATCCACTAACGCTTTTTTTAAAGCAAAAGAAACTATGGGCGTATTTGAATTGTTGTGCTCTATACCCTCCCATAAAATTATAAATTCCGAATGGGCTAAAGCTTCTCGCAATGAACTCCAAGGAGAGAGTGCAAAAAGCATATCGTTATAAATGCTGGGGGCTATATCGAGTACCGAAAAATTCGGTAAGCTCACTTGGTGATTAATATCACGCCAGCGCTCACGTCGCTTATCTTTGAAAAGAGCGGTTATAAGACTTACGACTGGCGGTAATAATAACGTGCCTGTCCACGTCCAATAGGCTGCTTCATGCAAAACATCACTACCAAAATGATTAGTCCAGGTTATTTGATTGCTTGCTGTTCCACCTAAAATAGATGAAAAAGAAGTGCCGCAACGTTCGTCAGGGAAAAAAGTATAACTACTGAGATCATGAAGTAATAATCCCGCTAATATGGCAGGCTCTAAACCACAGATGAAGAAACTGGCATGATTAAAAAAGTCTTTAATAAAATGCGCAAGTTGAATCTTAGGCCAGGTTTCTAATGGAATACCCTCGCCGCTTAACCAAAATAAGCGTACGGGCGGTTTGATTACCGACGACATTTCTTTATGTTTTATTCCCCATAAAGCAAAACGCGCTGCAAAATTGCTATAGTGCCAATGGCGTAATAGATAATTTTGTGTAGCGGAGCGTGTTTCTTGGATTGGATTTAAAACTGAAGGTTCAGCGGTATCATCTCTGACTAACTCCTCCGCTTCTATTGACTGATAACTGATTCGATCTTGATTTCCATCTCGATGAAAAATTCGTTGAAGAGGTATCATCCCTTTTTCCTTTTTTTTCTTGTTTTTGAAAACTTTATAAAATCTATAATAAAAAATATTTTTTTTATTAGCAAGATAATTTATTTTTTAAAATAAAAAAATTATAATGGAGGTCTTAAATTTTAAACCTTTATTACAAATTAAAACCCTAGCTTAAAAACTTTTAATTCTTTATAGTAAATTCTTTTATAGAAATAATAATAATATGACAAGAAATTCAAGATTAGTTTACGATAAATCAGATAAAATAAACTACAAAAATAAAAACCAATACATTGAAAAAACTAAAGTTTTATGGATGCCCATAAGTGTGGGGCAAGATTATCATGAATTGGATAAACTTCTTGACTCCATGAAACTTATCACCAAAAACTTCTCACATCTAACTTTAATTAAAATTGTAATTGTTGATTTAGCTCAGAAATATCATTTAGCTATCAAAAATAATACCTCTCCAGAAAAAATGCTTTACCAATCAAAAAAAAATGGATTGAACTGGAAGGAAAGTTATGCACATTTAATCAAAGCTCGGTTTAAGAATGTAACAGTTTTATTTAGTACTTGGAATGAATGGTTAAATCATGAGGATCATAAACAAGCTAAACAACAGATTGATGCTTTATATAATGAAAATATAAATTTTAAAAATCTTTTAGAAAATGATGTTTTGGAGTTTGAGCGTAGATATTTTAATCGAGAGAAAAGATACTTTACTGATACTGAAAAAGAATATTGCAGAGAATGTATTAAGGAGGAATGTGCTGCTTTAATTGTATGGAATAAAGATTTAGTTTCCCCAGATTATTCTTGTGTATATTATCCAAAAAAAATACCTGCATCCATGTTGTTTATCAAAAAAAATTATACAAATTTCTTTTCTATATTTGCAGAATTCTCAAAATCAAAACGCAATCATTCTTTAATTTTTCAACCTAGAAAAAGCAGTTTAAATCTGCAAAAAGATACAGAACTTGCTGTTAAATATAGAAAACTTAGTCTTTAATAAAAAGGAATCATTATGACAAGTAAATTTAATCATAAATCTAAGGTTCTAGAAACTATTCTTAATATATTAGACTGCCATGTATATTGGAAAAACAAACACGGTCATTATCTTTGGTGTAATAAAAAACTCGCAAATGTTTTGGGTTTTAAAAATGAAAATGACATTATAGGAAAAACTGATTATGAGTTGTTTGCACCTGATCTAGCCAAGGCAGTAGTCACTCTCGATAAAGCTATTCTTAATGAAGGAAAAGAGTATCAAACTGAAGAAATTGGTTTTGATTCTGAAAATAGAAAGGCAATTTATCTTTCAATTAAAACGCCTATTAAAAATGAATTAGGGTGTGCAGATGGATTAATAGGAATTTCTATTGATATCACGGCCAGAAAGCAATCCGAAATCGCCAAACAAGAATTTTTGATGAACATGGCACATGATTTAAGAACGCCATTATCAGGCATCATTGGTCTTTCCTATATCCAATCTAAAGAGGGAACTAATGCTGTGGATAGACAGCATGGGCAATGGATAGAAGGTGCAGGAGAACAGCTTTTAGAGTTGCTTAACTCAGTTTTAGAAGTAATTGCGGCTGAATATCAAATTGAAAGCATAGCAAAAGATACTATTCATTTTCAGCAATTTTCAGAAGAACTACAAGCCTTGATGCTACCTGCTGTGGCCACTAAGGAATTAGATTTTCAAGTTAAGCTGGATGCCCATTTACCCTTTATCATTACTGATCGAATTAAACTAAAAAGACTCGTACTTAATCTTCTTGCTAATGCGATAAAATTTACTAAAAAAGGAAAAGTTAGCTTAGAAATCAAACTATTATCAGTAAAAAAGAACAAAGCTAAAGTAGAAATACTTGTTACTGATACAGGTATAGGCATAGCCGAAGATAAGCTTGATAAGATATTTGATCGATTTTACCGTGCTCATCCATCTTATCAGGCTGAATATACCGGATATGGAATTGGTTTATATCTCGTTAAAAAAACTCTTGAACTATTAGGTGGAAAAATAAAGGTTTCCAGTGAAGAGGGAAAAGGAAGCTATTTTGCTTTGGAATTTACCTTTCCTTTAGCTGAGGAAAACCTTGAGCAAACAGCTTGTTCAACTTCGCAACCACAAGCAGATTCTTTTAAATCGCATTCTGAATTAGATAAGCATGCAGTGCTTGTGGCTGAAGATAATACTTTAGTCTTGCACGTGGTAAAAAATTTACTTGTTAACTTAGGTTATGACGTTATCACTGTAATGGATGGTAAAGCTGCTTTAAATACCCTACAAACTCAAGAATTTAATTGGGCGTTATTAGATATTGGTCTTCCCAGTTTAGCAGGAACAGAAATCGTGAAAGCTTATCGTCAATGGGAGATAGAGCATAAAAAACCTCGGCTTCCCCTTTTTGCGCTAACTGCTCATGCAATAGAAGAAGTTAAAGAAAAATGTGTAGCGGTTGGTTTTGACTATATTCTTAATAAACCATTTACCGAAAAAGATGTTCAAATTATTAAACTATTTATGGAGAATAACAAATAACGCAAGTTATAAACACTACACGTAATAGCTAGTTACGTTCTCCATTGTTTATTAAATATAACTGAAGAATTTTCTTCTTCTAGTTCTTCTTTTAACACAGGTAACTTACTCCTATTTAATTTGAAAATTCTATGGGATTGATAAAATCCTTGCTTCTGTCTTTTTCTAAATAAAGCTTGAATCCTGGCTTCATGGGTTTTTTAATTTCGCAGCGGTTTTTTCCATTTTTTATCAATGCTTTTATTCCTTTCTCAATATTTTCAAGTTGTTGCCACATCCCAGCTCATGAAAGCTGTTTAGTAGGAAATCGTTTCTCATTGGCTTTTCTTTGAATTTCAATTTTAAAAATATCCTGTTTACGATCTTCTAGTTTTTTTTGACAATGCTCTATAAAGTTTTGATATTGGCAGCTCAGTTGATGACAAAACTTTTTAAGCGTTTGGTTTTCTGCGGCTACAGAGGTATGGTATTTATCTGGATGGAATAATGGAATAGCAGCCCGATAAAGTTCACCGAGCTCCTGAAAAATACTTGCGTACTTTTAGCCGATTCGAATGTTCCTTTATGATATCGACACAATCCGCAGCAATGTAATACTAAAGCATGGAAAAAAGCATTAGCTCGAGCAGGATTTGAAAATTTTCGCTGGCATGAATTACGTCATACCTGGGCATCTTGGCATGTGTGCAAAATGAAACTTTTTTACAAGAGCTACAACAACTAGGTGGCTGGGCTTCTTTTAAAATGGTATTGCGTTATGCACATTTAAATAGTGATCAGCTTAGAAGAGCTGCAGAAAGAATTGCTGGTAAAAAATTGGTACATTCGACTTTTAACTGTTAAGTAAGTTAGTAGCTAAGTGTATGATTTTACTGGTGGGCCGTGATGGAATCGAACCATCGACCAATAGATTAAAAGTCTACTGCTCTACCAACTGAGCTAACGGCCCCATGAAAACGGAAGCCGAGATTGTAGACAATTTGCTAGTGAATAGCAATCCTAATACACATTTTTTTTCGATGACTCTAGCCATTGCAGCAAATAATTCTATCAATTTAATCTTCAAATAAACTTTGTTTAATTAGTCGCCTAAAGAATCCCTGAAATTCCTCCGAATAAACCAAACAAAGAGGTCACTAATAAAATAATTCCAACCAATACTGCATAAACAGGTTTCAAACGAAAGTCTTTCGGTAATGTGCGTAATGCTAAAAGATATAAAAATCCCAATACTATCGGCAATAATAAAGCGTTCATTACTTCGACACCGACACTCAGATTCACTAAATTTATACTCCCAGAAGCCACTAATATTCCGCCTAACACTAAAATTAATGTATAAACTCCATAAAACCAGGGTGCTTCTTTAGGATGATGTTCTAAGGAACGCCGATAACCCATCACTTCACCTAAACCCCAAGCTGCTGTTAAAGAAACCACAATGCTAGCAATCAGTGCGGCACCGGTCATACCGAGAGCAAATAAAATCCGACCCGTTGTAAACCCTAGACTGGGTGTAATAGCCTCACTAATTTGTTGCACCGTATTAAGCGGTGCATGTGGATTTATTTTGCCTATAGTAGCGGCGGTCGCTATCAATAACGCCGCCATAATTAATTGTGTAATGATTGCCCCTAACGCGGTATCCCAACGAGCAATCCGCAAGTGACTCACATTTAGACCCTTATCCAATACCGCCGATTGCTGATAAAAAATCATCCAGGGCATAATCACTGCTCCAATATTTCCGGCCAGCAAATATAAGTAAGATTTATTCTGCCAAGGAATGGTGGTAAAACCAGCAAGTATTTCATGTGCTACGGGTCTTGCATCCCAAGCAACCCATAAAAAAATTAATTCAAATAATCCTAATAAAATGGCAATCCGCTCAACCGAACGATAAGAGCCTGTCCATGCGACAATGGTCAAGAAAACCACCACTAGGGACAAGGTTTCCCAGGCTGGGATATTAAATAGCACCCCAACCCCTGCCAAACCACTAAACTCGCTAAGTATGGCACCAATGCAAGATACCACTAAGGTTGAAACCGACAACCAAGCCCAAGTTTTGCCAAAATAATGCTTAATTAACTCGCCATGACCCATACCCGTGGCAATACCTAAACGTACAGTTAATTCCTGAGCAATATACAGGATAGGCATTAAAATAAACTGTAATGCCAATAATCGATACCCCCAAACTGCACCACTCTGCGCGGCAGTAATTAAACTACCCGCATCGGTATCGGCTAACATGACGACTAAACCCGGGCCAATGATACTCAACCAAAATAATGGTTTTTTTAAAATACGGCGCCCATGCAAAATTTTCGATAAAGACATACTTTCCAGCCATTTTTATTATTCTGGCTAGAAGTGTATCAATCATTATAGGGAACTTCAATAGTAATGATAATCATTATCAATTAGATTTGGTTTCTTAGCTTAAATAATGCCTAGGCAATAATAGATAATTAGTCTTTTATAGGGTTGATTAGCCGAGAGCTATTTTTTTAGACGAACGGCCCAATAGAAACTCGCTGCTAAACCCAATAAACTTAAAAAACCAAGCATCGTAGCGAACGCTTGCCAATTCATGGGCAAGATTGCAAATAAACGAGAATCACCAGTAATTGATAAAGGTATGGCAAGTAACACATCCATCAATGCTGCGCCTGCGACTAAACCACAACTGAGCAAAACAGCATCGTGTTGTTGAAAATCTATTGGCGATGCTTGGCCTTTTTTTTGCAAATACAATTTAACGCCATAAGCAAGCAAACTTCCGATAAATAAGGGAGTGGAAGAGCTTAAAGGTAAATAAATCCCCATCCCTACACCTAACAAGGAAATATTAATTTTACCAAGTTTATTTATAGCGATTAATACCAGCATGATAATTCCACCGACTGCTAAGCTATTCCAAGGCAGATCATGATTAAATACTCCTTGCGTTAATCCTGCCATCATGGCGGCAGGTGGAGCAGATAAAGTTTGCTGCGGATCCATACCGGCGTGCGGTAATACTGTTGTTAGCCCATACACACTAAAAAGTAATTGCATCACATAAGGAATAACTAAAGCAGCAATGACAACACCAAGTATTAGCATAATCTGTTGCTGACTAGGAATAGCTCCAATTAAATGGCCTACTTTCAAATCTTGAATATTATCATTTGCAATACAGGCTGTACCAGCAACCACTGCGCCGATAATGATCGTTATAGCCGCAGCATTCAATAATTGTGAACTTAACAATCCGTGGCTTTTAAAAAACAACAAGCCGCGTAAAATTAATGCCATGAATAATAAACCTGAAATGACTATGGCAGAACCGGGACTCGCTGTTACGCCTACCAAACCGGAAAAATAACCACATAGTGCAGCAAACACAAATCCTATAAGTAACACATACACTACTGCGCCAATCATAAATAATTGTGGAAATGCAAACATTAAGCTATGAATTGGCAATAAATAATCGAATAAAAAATAGATACTCAGAATAACTATACCTAAACCGGCGAGTAAATAATTTAAAGGTATGTCTTGCTCGCTGGGTGAAATCTTTTTTAACGGTTGAAACAATCCTTGTAGTGAAATACGCAAGCTGATATAAAAAGGACGTAATAAATGTAATAAAGTCCATAAGCCAGCGGCTAACATTGCACCTAAACCAATATAATGAATGTCGATGGCGTAAACCGTTAAACTTTTTGCCACAATCAAAGTTTTACCTACCGGTGCAAAATAACTTAATAGAGGTAAGCTAATACACCAAGCAATAACCGCCCCTAACAACAAACTAAGACCCACATTGCAACCAATTAAATAACCTACACCAATTAAAGCCGGTGCAAACCCTAAACCAAAACCGATGATGTTAGATTTCCCGAATACCAGCCATTTTTCAGTGGATACCGCAATAACTTTTAAACCTGTCTGCGCGAACTCCAAACCTGCGCCCAAACCAGTACCTATGAGCATTTTATTAATATGAAATGTTTGTTTTTGACTTAACTTTAACACTTCAGATATCGCACGCGCTTCTGGAAAATAGAGTTGCGGCGTATTGATTAAAATTTTACGTAGTGGAATCGAAAACAAAATACCTAATAAACCTCCTAATAAAGCAATCGCACAATTTGCAAAATAAGGAAAATAATGCCAATAACCGATGATGACTAAAGCTGGAATAGTAAATACGATGCCTCCGGCCACCGCTTCACCGGCAGATGCCGCGGTCTGAATCAGATTCGCTTCAAAAATAGTTCCGTCACGGAATAAACGCAGTATGGCCATTGCCAATATAGCAGCAGGTATGGATGCTGAAGGTAAAATTCCAACTTTTAAGGCGAGATAAGTACTCGATGCGGCCAACACTATCGATAAAAAAATTCCTAAGACAATGACTCTTAAGGTAATACCGGATGGCTGTTTACTGTCTTCTTGCATAGACATTCAATTTAAATGAAATCTTCTTGAATATAATTTTTTAACGCTTCTGGTATGCGTATTTTGCCTTGTTTAGTTTGATAATTTTCCATCAAAGCCACTAAGGTCCGACCCACAGCCAAACCAGAACCATTAATCGTATGTATCAATTCAATTTTAGCGTTTTCTGGATTGCGCCACCGAGCAGCTAAACGTCGCGCTTGAAAAGATTCAAAATTACTGCACGACGAAATTTCACGATAAGTATTTTGGCTAGGCAACCACACTTCGAGATCGTAGGTTTTTGCTGAACTAAAACCCAAATCACCCGTACACAAAGCAACGACACGGTAAGGTAATTCTAATTTTTGCAGTATAGACTCTGCATCCTGTGTTAGTTCTTCTAAGGCTTGATACGAATTTTTAGGTTCGACAAAGCGGATCAGTTCAACTTTTTCAAATTGATGCTGACGGATCATACCGCGCGTATCTTTACCATAAGAACCGGCTTCGCTACGAAAACAAGGCGTATAAGCCACATATTTTTTAGGTAAATCCGTCGCAGTGTAAATAGTATCTCGGGCAATATTGGTAACCGATACTTCTGCTGTTGGTATTAAATAAAAATTGTGCTCACCTTTTAAGCTAAATAAATCTTCAGCAAAACCAGGTAATTGACCCGTACCGATCAAGCTTTCAGTATTGGCAATATACGGTACATAAACTTCTTGATAGGCATGTTCTTTGGTATGCACATCTAACATAAATTGTATCAGCGCGCGTTGCAATCTTGCCAAACGACCATACAAAACGACAAAACGCGATCCAGCAATTTTCGTTGCGCTAGCAAAATCCATTAAGCCGTTTGCTTCGCCTAATGCGACATGATCTTTTACATCAAAATCAAAGTTAGGTACTTTTCCCCAATGACGTAATGTCTTATTTTGCGACTCATCTTGTCCTAGCGGTACGCTTGCGTGAGGCAAGTTTGGAATAGTCAAATAAATAGCCGACAACTCAGCGAGTATATCTTTGAGTTGACTCTCACACGTTTCGCGTTGTTTTTTTAAGCCTGCAACTTCTTCTAATAAGGCAGTAATTGATTCCCCTTTCGACTTGGCTAAGCCTATCGTTTTTGCACTGCGATTACTGGTGTTTTGCAAAGTTTCAGTTTCAGATTGTAGTTCTTTGCGGCGAGCTTCTAAACGCGATACTAGGCGTGTATCGAGTTGATAGCCTCGATTAGCAAGTTGCTTAGAGATTTCTTCAATTTGAATATCGTTACGTAAATACTTGGGATCTAACATATAATGCCTAGATTGCTCTTTTTTAAAACGGTAAAGTAAAAGTAATTATGACGGTAAATATCATCGATGGCAAAGCGATTGCTCAACAAATACGTTTAGAACTTAAACGTCGACTGGAAGAACGGCGCAAAAAAGACCTAATTACTCCTGGCTTGGCTGTGATTTTAGTCGGTGAAGATGTCGCTTCGCAAATCTATGTACGTAATAAACGCGATGCTTGTCGAGATGTTGGCATAAATTCCCTTGCCTTTGATTTACCCAAGTCTATTACTGAGAATAAATTACTCACATTGATTCGAAAATTGAATGTCGACCCCAAGGTACACGGTGTATTGATCCAACTACCCCTTCCGCCATTGATTAATACCGCACATATTATAGAAAGTATCGATCCAAAAAAAGATGTTGATGGTTTTCATCCGAGGAATTTAGGTCTATTAGCTCAGGGTCGTCCTTTTTTGCGCCCTTGCACACCTTATGGAGTAATGCGTTTATTAGACTATGAAAAAATTTCTTTAAAAGGATTAAATGCCGTCATTGTTGGCACGTCGAATATCGTAGGCAAGCCTATGGCCTTCGAGCTTTTAAATGCGGGCTGTACCATCACGCTCTGTCATAGTGCCACTCGCCATCTACAACAACACATTCAACAGGCGGATCTATTAGTCAGCGCCATCGGCAAAGCAGGCGTTATTCAAAGTGCTTGGATCAAACCCAAAGCTATTGTAATTGATATTGGTATTACGCGTGCACCTAATGGAAAACTCCATGGCGATATCGAATTTTCCACGGCTAAAGAAATCGCCGCTTATATTACACCCGTCCCGGGCGGCGTAGGCCCTATGACAGTGGCGATGTTACTAGAAAATACTTTATTTGCTGCAGAGCATAATGCTTGCTAAGCTCTTAAATTGGTTATGGGATAAACATTAAGAAAATCCAATAAAAATTAGTTTTAGGTAGATATCATTAAAAAAATTCGGCTGCTCCTTTTTTTAGATATTTTACCGAAACAAATCCTGCTGCTAACAATATTTTTATCCCTGACAGACTTCTCTTCCCAGAAAGGCAATATAAAATGATGGTATGAGTACGCTTTAATTCGTTTAAGCGACGGGGTAATTCTTCTAATGGTATTAATTGACCACCGATATTTTTTTCCTTATGTTCTTCTGCAGAACGTACGTCAACCAAGCAGGTATTACTTTTTTGTAATAAATGAATCAATTGTTGGATAGAGATGGCATAATTGTTTATTGATTCCTCAGCACAGACAATTGCAGGAATCGGCTCATGCACAAGCTCGCCATAAACACATAATGGACAATCAGGATTCTTGCGCAAATGAATCTTTTTAAATGACATTGTTAATAGATCGACCATCAGTAAATGTTTTACTAAGCCAGCACCCATGTTTACTATCCATTTGATTATTTCTAACGCTTGAAGAATTCCCAGCAAGCCGGGTAACATACCTATTACTCCATCCGTTGCGCAATTCTCGTTAGTATGAGAAGTGGCAGATGGAAACAGGCAACGCAAACAAGGATTTTCTTGGTTAGCATGAAATACTGAACAATAACCTTGAAATTGTCCTGCACTCGCATACACATAAGGTTTGTTTAACTTAAAACACGTATCATGAATTAAATAACGCGTAGCAAAATTATCTGAACCATCAGCAATTATATCGTATTGACTAATGAACTGATCCGCATTGTAGTAAGTTAGTTTTTCTATATAGGAATTCACTTCAATAGATGGATTAAGCGCTAAAAGTTGCTCTCTAGCAGAACTTGCTTTTGCTTGACCCAAATCCTGTGAGCGATAAAGTATTTGTCTGTGTAAATTAGTTAAGTCCACCCTATCATGGTCAACTATTCCTAGTTTTCCCACACCGGCTGCTGCCAAATAAAGTAGTAAAGGTGAACCCAATCCGCCGAGACCTACACATAATACGCGTGCCTCTTTAAGTTTCTTTTGTCCATCCAGCCCAATTTCAGGTAATTTAATTTGTTGGGCATAACGCATTATTTCATCTGCTGAAAGAAAAGTAGACATTATCTTGGCTGGTTTATTTGGTGTAAAAATTTTTCAATTGCCACACAAGGATCACGCGCTTGTGTAATTGCTGAGATAACTGAAATCCCTGCCACTTTGGACTTTACAATATCCGGTAAACGTTCAAGGTTAATCCCACCAATCGCAACCAATGGATAAGAAAGTGTTCTTCGCCAACATTTTAATTGCTCAATGCCTTGCGGTGGAAATAACATTTCTTTACTGTTGGTAAAATATATCGGCCCACAAGCAATGTAAGATGGATTATTGGCATGCGCGCGTGCGACTTCATAATAACAATGGGTACTCACGCCTAGATATAAACCCGAATGATAAATCTCATCGATATCCGCGTTATGTAAATCTTCTTGACCCAAATGCACCCCTGTTGCCTGCAAACGAATAGCCAGTTGCCAATAATCATTAACAAATAGCTTTGCTTGATAATGTTTTGTGAGAAGTACGCTACGCTTAATTTCTTGTTCTAAAAAGAATTCGCTCGCTTCTTTAATACGTAATTGAATACACTTTACACCTTGCCTTAATAATCTTTCTACCCATTGACTGCTATCAACGATAGGATATAAACCTGTGATACACGGCTTAAAAGTAGGGGTTAATTTCAATAAAGGTTTTGGGTAAATATAAGGAAGATCGATTTGTTCTTCTGGCCATCCATTATGAAAAAACTTTAGCGTTTGATTTTCTGTATAAGCATTACGTAATCCACGTTGTACATACATTTTTGCAATAACCATCGCATCCTTGAGCGAATAGTTACGCACTAAACAGGCGGCAATAGCAGTAGAAAAAATAGCTTTCGTCACCATAGTTTGTTTTGGCAATCGTGGCGTAGCCATCCAAAACGATTCTTTGTGATTACTCCAATAATCTTGACAAAAGAAATCTTTTTTTAAACCGCTTGCTTTGATTAATACGCTTTTAGCTCCCCATTGTAACAAGCGCTGCGCAGCTTGTTGTATGTCTTGATAAGTATTCAGCGTTATATCTAATATTTTCTCCACTTCCAGCAAATTACAGATAAGGAGATCGACAAAAGGAAGTAAGTTGATAAAATCTGTAATGTTAGGATCGTTATATTTTGTTATTGTCTTAATCACGGTTACGGCTGGAACATTAAGATTTTTCAGTGTTTCTAAATCAACTGTATCGCTATCCCCTGGCGTGTCTGAATAATTAATAATTAATAACTTTGCTTGTTTCATACTTTATTCTCTTGCTGCCAAAATGGCGTATCAATTAATGATGTACTGGGATGAGCGATATTTCTTTCCGGCATTATTCCTGCCGTATACGCCTCATGTCCCGCGATAATGGCATGACGAAATGCCTGTGCCATGGCAATGGGTTGCTGTGCAAGTGCCACTGCGGTATTCAGTAGCACACCATCAAATCCTAATTCCATCACTTGCACAGCATCCGAAGGCTTACCAATCCCGGCATCAACAATCAATGTAATATCGGGTAGTCGATTGCGTAAGGTGGCCAAGGCATAAGGATTTAACAAGCCTTTGCCCGATCCGATAGGCGCTGCCCAAGGCATTAAAATGTTACAACCCACATCCACGAGCTTTTGACAGATAACTAAATCATCCGTGCAATAAGGAAAAACCTCAAAACCTTGCTCAACTAAAATTTTTGCCGCTTTAATTAATTCGATAGGATCCGCTTGTAAATTATATTCATCGCCGATAACTTCTAATTTTATCCAGGAGGTATTAAATAATTCTCGACTTATCTGAGCTGTTTTAATGGCCATATTAGCGTTTCTACATCCTGCTGTATTCGGTAACAGGCAATAATTTAGTTTTTTTATAGCTCGCCAAAAATCTTCTCCACCCAAGTTAAATGCTGTTTGACGTTGAATAGATAAGGTAATGATCTGTGCGCCTGAAGTTTGAATAGCCGCTGTCATCATCGCCAATGAAGGATAGTGTGCAGTCCCTAAGAGTAATCTACTTTCTACAATTTTTCCCGCTAGATTCCACATGCTTATCCTCCTTGCATGGGTATCAAAATATCGACACAATCATTTGTTTTTAAGAAAGTATTGTTAAAATCCCTACGTGCCACTAAGGTATTATTGACGGTCACAGCCATATCATCTTTAAGTTGCTTATTATGCATTAAAAAATCATACAAACTTGATTCAGTTTCAATGCGATGGCTTTTATTATTAAGAAAAACATTTATCATAAGCTTTCCAAAGTTCTGGATATTGAAAATCCTGTTGATTAATTCCACACAAAATTTCTTCCACTAATGTGGGTGCGATCAAGTAACCATGACGGTACAATCCATTCACAGCTATTAGCCCTTCTTCGTGTTTTATACAGGGTAAATGCGACGCTAAAGTCGGCCGACAATGCGTTCTCGTTTCAATAATCCGTGCTTCAGCAAAACCCGGATGTAAATAATAAGCCGCTGTCATTAATTCCAAACTGGTACGAACTGAGATGGCACTATAATCTTCAACTTCAATTTCGCTCGATCCAATAATATAAATATTTCCGGGTCTTGGAATAATATATAAACTATAACGCGGATGTAAAAACCGAATCGGACGCTGCAATTGCACATTAGGTGCATATAAGTAGATTAATTCGCCACGCACTGCACGTAAATCGGTAAAAATTGTACGCGCACCCATCCCTCGACAATCGAATACGTAATCAAATTTATAGGTTTTTTTCTGTGTAATTATTTGTCTAGATAGCAAAGATGTAACGTATGTGTTGAAACTAAATGAGATGGCTTGTGCCTGCAAATATTCTTTTAGACTGTTCATAACGGACTGACAATCTATTTGTGCTTCATCAGGAAAATAATAGGCGGTCTCAAACTTACTGAGTTCCGGCTCAAGTTGAGTTAAGGTTTCTTTAGATAACAGCTGAAAATAATTATCTGTTGCTAATTTATTACTTATACGTCGAGAAAAATACTGCCATTCAGGCTTGTCTTGAGGATGATGAACGACGATACAGCCAGCTTGTTGGAAATAAACAGGTTCTGATAATTGTTTAAGAATAGTAGGCCAATAAGATTTAACCGATTCTTGTCCTAACTGGAAAATTACAGAATCGGCTTTTTCACATTCAGAAAATGGCGCTAATAAGCCTGCCGCAGCCGAACTGCAGTTACCATCCCCTTGATGCTCATCAAAAAGCGTAACTTGCCAGCCGCTATTGTGTAATGCCAATGCCAGCAACCGACCCATGATGCCCATTCCTACAATACCCGCTTGCATCATCATTCGCTGGTCAGGCAATCCGCAACGGCCGATATTTCCGAGTAGGGAACTTTGGGTAAAAATTGATTGGTATAACAGTCCCTTACAGCAAAATGTTCGTCGACAATATCTAAATGTTTAGTATAACGGCCAACTTTATCCCAATCTCGTTCTACGTTTAATAAAGTACGGGAAAAAAACGGCAAGCTATGCATAAAAATCTTATGATAAAGCGGCGTACGTAATTGTGGTTTTGCTTGACATAAACATTCATAGGCTTCTTCAGGTTGTTCCGTAGTCAATGCCGCGCCACGTTGTGTGGCTTTAAGAAAAGATTGAACTAATTCAGTTTTTTGTAAGGTTTGCTCAGGAACGATGAATTGTACCGAACAAAAACAGCAGCAACCTAAACCCGCAAGTTGATCGATACGCAAAAATACGGTTTCACCGCGTAATTGTTCTAATTCAATTTTTTGAAAATTAATAAATCCAATACCGGTATCAATAATGTTCCGACAGATCGCATCAGTAACGTTCATGCCTATACGTACGGTTTCATAGCTTTTTTGATCGATACCTGCAAACCCTGCTAGATTATCAATAATCTTCTTACCAAACTCGCCGATATAACCTACACGTTTGTTAACGATGTCATGAAAGTTTCGAATTCCACTTGATTTTAAGGCAATTAAACCGGTGGGTGGTTCATCAAGCAGTGTACCAATCGACGTGACTGGATAGCCTTTCGCTCTAGCGGCGACCGTATGGATCATCGCTTTCACGCCAAAATCAACGCTACCTAAACCGACTAATTCTGTTACATCGCTAGGATCGTTGGGCTCGAGTATCGCTAATTTAATATCTTCTTGCGCATAAAACCCTAATTGCTGCGCGACAATAATCGGCGCATGGTAAGGATTGGTGTACCAATTAAGTAACAAGCTAACTCGGGATTTTAATGCTGACATTGCCATAACCTCTCATTTGATCAATAAAAAATGGAGATGGCAAAAGGTAAACACCCCTATAAGAAATAGGGAATGCATTTTTTGAAGGCGATCCTTACGCTGATATGAATCAGTTCAAGTTCAACGGGTCATAATCTCAGCCGTTTCCGACACCCCGCGCCATCTAACAAGTCAATTCTACATTATGCTCGTCTTGCTAATCAAGAAATATTAGCTTGGGCTTGGCTAGCCAAGCTTTGTTAGCAAGTCACCATTCTAGACTTAAAAAAATGGCGGGTTCTGCAATGCTTTCATGACCCTTCCTTCTATTTCATGAATTTTATCGAGACTATCATTCGTGAATGGTCGCTGATTTTTCACTGAATTGGAGAGAAATCTTTTTTTATTCAGAAGAACACCGAATAAAAGCAGGTTAGGCAGATTAGTCAATGAATCATTAAAATTAACTGGGTGCTGAATATCTTGCTGATGCAATGGCCTAGAATAATCTATCGATTTGGCCGGATTAAAGCCGATAGTCTGTTCGGGAAGATTAAATAAGCTCATAGGATGGGTAGGAATATAGTGTAGCTTATTTGGTTTTTTTAACTGATAAACCTTGCGCTTCGTATATCTATGCAGATAAGAAATATTCGGTTTCTTGCCAACTTTTACACTAACATTAGACTTCTTGGTCGTTGTTTTTTTTATTTTATCAAGCCTATTTGCTGGATGAATCGACTTATTACTAGCAAATAGATCCTTACCACGAAATAACGGCGTAGAAATAAATTTTGCTAATTTTTTTTGTGTATCAATTTGTCGCTTTACCCGCACAGAACTGTCTGAGCGTTGTATGCCACCATTATTTTCTTTACTGCTAGCATATTTATATTCCTGCAGTTGATGCAAGGAAATATTAGAAAAATTAACACAATGTTTATACGCTTGATCAATTTGTTCTTTTTGCGTTTCCAAGATGATTTGCTGATCTAAAAAACTTAGTTTAGAGGACAAGGCTTTCGATCTCATCTGTTCATCTTGGTAAAAACGACTATAGATAATTAGAGTGGGATCAAATAATCGAGTAACGCTGTCCCAATCATTCATAAAAATCAAGTCAGTTTTATTATGACAGAAAAAACGGTAGTGCTTGGAACCGATTGGTTTTAATACAATAACATCGCGCTCATGCACTAAATTTTCTTCTATCAAAACAATAATGTCTTTATCTTGATTAAAAATTAATGGGTAGCGTTCAAAATGCCAATCTCCCTCTTCGTTTGCTATAATGGCCAAAGATGTTTTATGTAAAATAACTTCTAGCTGTTGATACCAATTATTAACACCGGCAGCGCTTAATTTTATTTTGGCAACAGACCAAGTACTTTCTAATCGAACGCATGTCTTTTCTAAGGGATAGTAATTAACTTCTACACTTATTATTAAGTCTTGTGCATGTTGAAATATTCGCGGCACAATATTGTTTTCGGGACAGGCCTGTTTAGCCTGTTGCCAAATCTCAGTCAAATCTAAAGTTTTGGTAAAATCATCTCCCCCATTACTATCGTATATGACTACTTCTGGCAACGGGAAATTCAACTGTGAACCTGAGACAATTCTGAAAAACGCTTGATCGCCTTGCGCGATTAAATGGCTACGTTTTAATACATCATTTGCAAGAAATTTTTGTTTCCCATAATCAATGTGTAGCATCTCATTTTGCGCAAGATAAATTTTTAGTGTCTTTTTTAATCGTTGTGCAATTGTAGAATAATAGTGGATGTTTTGCGCTAAGCTTCGATGACTATTTTCTTGAATATAAAGATAGGGAGGATTAAATTTAATTTGTAAATTATTTGTCAAGCTAAAATAGACGTGATTTAGCATCTCTGATTGTGATTGATTAAATATAGACTGTAAGGGAAAGCACAAGCTTATATTAAAAGATTGTTGTTCTTGTAAAAAATGAAAAGTAAATGCATACGGATAAGTAACGATGTCATGAAGTGCTTCTAAAGAAAAATCTACATAAATTCGATGATGAATGGGTCCATTAAAATCGAAATGCATCCAAACTTCGCCGGTTTGATTTGCTTGTAATGTATGCAGAATGGTAACTGCTTCATTAAATGTTTCGAAACAATGAATAACCGTATTGGGCCTTAACTCTATCTCTAGATTATTCGCGGTTTTATTGGTTATGAAAATTTCGTCGCGGAAGATATGATTTCTTCCTGCCAAACCATCCACGTACTTTATATTGTTGTCTGTAATAAAAAAAATATCCTTTTGATTTTTTATACCCAATATTTTTTGAATATGTCGTATCTTCAAACCTTTTTCACATAGGTTGTGCGTAAAATTTTTGGTTTTTCTGCAGCTTAGGCCGTTATAATCCATTAATGGAATGTAGTATTGTTCGTTAAGAAAAATCTCTTGGAATTTGGCAATATTAAGTCCTTTTCCACCTTGAATCATTCCAGTAATTGCTTCACCTTCTAAAATATAAAAACTACCCTCATCACCCCCTTCATAGTTTTTATTTCCGTTACTCACATGAATAAAACTCGGTTTATCTGGCGCAGCAAGCACTTGATCATCGCCATCGCTTAAAGCAATTAACTGAATGTTTCCTGTGCGGTTTTTTATATATTTCACACCAATTGCATTTTTACAATAATAAACCTTTACAAAATGAATGAATTGCAAAGCAGGATAAGCCAAATAAGACCATTCAGCCGCTTCTATATAAGCCTCAGATTCCTTTAAACCTGAAAAGCAAAACAATTCTCCCTCATCAGGTGGATCTGGATTCGTTTTACTTAATTTTATGGATATTTGATTTCTTAAAAAAACAGCATTATTTGCATAGACTTGCGTAGCAGAACAGGCCGCAGGAAAAATATAGGTTTGAATATCCGTGTTATTTTTCAAAAAGGCAATAGCTAGTTTAACCAGCTGGTTATTATAAGCCTCAGTTTCAAGATAAGCGGAAGGCGCAAAATGTGCAAATACACGTAAGCGTTCCCACCATTTTTCTTCTGTATCCAAATGTACATATTTATCAATCCATTGCTCTTGTTTTTTTGCTCGTGCCAAATCACTCTCTATCCAGATAGCTAAACTTGCGGCTTCACCTAAAGGCCCAGTAATATCAGAAAAACCTTCAATGAGTTCTAAATATTCCGCTGCTTTAACACCCGATTGCAAGCCATCCAAACCTAGCAGCATACCATTGGCAATTAAATCGGGTAGCACTTTTGAATCGCCCTGGTGATACGCCTGTATTTCATTATATAAAAAATAGGAATTACTAAAAATGGATATACCACGTCCAATAAAGGGAGCGGCGACTTTGATAGCATTTCCTAAAAACAATCTTTTTCCCAATGGAACAACATCTGCATGAAATAAAATATTAAAAGCGAACTTACCATCCAAGGCCAAGTTTTTTTCTAATAATTGTTTTTCTGTTGCTGTTAATATTTCCCCTTGCGTTAGTAATACATTAGAAACTTCGCCTAATAAAAAGCTACCGGTGATTAAGCCAAAATTTATAGCCACACGGCTTAATTTACCTTGCAGCAGGTCCGATAAGATATCCTTAGACAACATACTCGTCGAGGCAAATTCTGCGAGTCGCCCGACACGTTGTAAGCGCTGAATCAGTTCTTGCGAAGTAATCTGCTTAGGAGTTGAAAAAAATTTTCTGTTTGGACAAAGCACCAATGCTCTTTTTTTTCTTTGTCGCGAACAACTTGTTGTATCTGGAGAAAATAATTTATGTTCAAATTCAAAAAATAAGCGTAATGCACCCAGTTGTCTCGCTCTTTCGATGGAACCCGGCATTAACCATCGACCCTTATATTTAACGGCAATTTTATAACGATATTCGATAATCGAGCTAAGATCCTGTCGGGTAATAACTTCTTCAACTAAGTTTTTTTCGAGATAATTGAGTGTCTCGGAAAGATAAAATAATAAACCACGTTTAAGAATATAATGTAAACTTTCGCCCATGAATTCAAAATAGGCTTCTTTATTCATAATCAATCGAGCATTATCATATATATTGTTCAAATTAACGTCATAATTCGAATAAATTAATATATCCAGCACTCTTCTTCGGGTAAATCCTAGATTTAACGCTAAAGCTAATTCATCGTACTGACTCATATGCAATAAAAAATGGATATAGTGTAATTCTGTATCTTTATTCTGAAAAAAATTTTCAGTTATTTTGATAGTTTGTTCCGCAACTCGTTGAAAAGCCTTAACATCTCTTTCAAGATTGATACGAACAACCTGTTGCACTAAACGATGGATAGTTGAAATATCCGGTTGATTTTGCTGGTTAATCATCGAGTAGGAGCGTAATAAATGAATGGCACTTGCCAATTTTTCAGAGTTTTCTAAAGGTAAAAATAAAGCATTAGCAATACTGTCAGGGTGCAAGTAGGCCATGATATTTAATATTTGTAGCGCTTCTTCACCTATTAAGGAATTTTGCTTGATTTTATCCAGCGTAATTTTCCAAGTAACAAACACTGTTTTGGTGTAAGGATCATTGTTAAAGTTAAAAAAATCAAAATTAAGAACTTCATGAGACATCAGTTTATATTGGTTTATATAATCACTAATACTATAGTCACTATTGACATTTCTTTGCACGTCAATATAGGCAACTGCTTGTTGAAAAGCTAAAGGTAGGCCTTGTAACAAAATAATTAGTTCTTTTATCTTGCCATCTTGTTGATCGTTGTTGATCGATAATTCTTTTTTTATAAATTCTTTTGCTTCTTGTTCGGTAAAGATATCAATTGATAGGACCGTAGCTATATTTTTCCAATTACTATAACGTGATGTTATTAATAAGGTCGGTGTATTACCCTTTAATACTTTAGGAATAAAATCAGAAAATTCTTGATAATTTTCCACATTGTCAAATATAAATAAGCTTTTTTCTGCCGAAAAATAAGTGTAAATTTCATGTATTAATTCACCTACATCTTTTTGGTTCCCATAATTATCTTTAATATTAATATCCAACTGGACGGATAATTTAAGCAAACATAGCAGGATATCATTCTTAGTTTCGGCATTTATCCAAATCACATTGTTATCATACAAAGCGGCATACTCTTGAGCGTAACGCAAAGCTACCTGTGTTTTGCCAATCCCACCTAATCCACTCAGCGATGCTAAAGAGTGTCTTAAGGGTGTGGATTTAGTCGCTGTATCTAAGGATAAACTCGCTAATAAATGGCTTACCACACCAATATTTTTACCGGAGAGTAAGTTATGTAGTTGGATCAGCGCTTCTTTTCTGCCACTAAAATTTTCTACTGGATTTCTCAAGTTAAAAATAATAGACTTTTTTTTAGGGCTAACGGACTCCGCATATTTAATTTCAGCCGGTACAGCATTAATCTTTTGTAAAATATTCTGCGCAGTTTGCTTAATGCTCAACGTTTCAGGATAATCTAAATAGTCATATCTTCGAGAGAAATATTGAAATTGATTTTCTGTTTTGGGCTCTACTATTGTTTCTTCTAGGTATTTATTTTGATACTCAAGCATAAGCTCGCCATTTTCCATCTCCCAGTTAAAAGGATGTCGATAACCATAACTTGAACTATCCAAAGTTTTTCTTAATCGGTAAAATTTAGGAGACTTTTGTGTGTCAGGGAGAAATAATCCAGTTTTTTCGAATAGATTGGCCGTATTTATTTTCTTACCATATCTATCCTGGACTCTATTACCGGAAATACGGATTCGTACATTTTTAAAACTGGGATCAAAAAATTTGTCTGATTTACCTAAAACTACGCCTTGTGTTATTAAATCAATTGAAATCAGTTGATCAGGCGCGCCGCTATCTGCAATGTAATTTAGGGCTCGAGCGCCGGCATCTTCAGCTAATTTCTCTATTGCCATCTTATCGCCTGCTTTGTCAGTCACTTGCATAAATTGGCTTTCGTAACTTTTAAAAATTTGCACACCTGCTTCAGACAACAACTGATTTAAACTACCATCGGTCAATGTAGAAAAAATTCGGGTAATTTTTTGTGCCTTACTTTTAGAAAGATAAAACTGACTACTCAAGGTCCGCACCGAGGCAACGATTGAAGGAATTGAACCCACGATACTTTGAGCAGTACTTATCCCAACTAAGGCGCCTGTTGCGCCGGTTTTTAACTCTGCTTTAAACGCTTCTTCAGTAATTCTATGATCTTTAGCGGTAATATGATAAAGACTCAATCGTTTGATAAAATTAAGCATAAATTTATGCACGAATAGTTCAAGAGACATAGCGACTTGTTCTTCTTTGCTTAATAATTTTATTTTTTTTGTCAAAGGCTCTTGTATAGGTGAAGATTCTAAAGGTCTTCGCACAGAAATCGACTGAGTAGGATTTTTTACACTTATGGATTGTTCTTGCTCACTTCTCCTACGATAACGTTCAACATCGGTGCGTAACAATCCTGAAAGTGATTGTCGCCTTTCGGCGAAATATGCAGTATTTCTAGGACGTTGTAATTGTTGAATCAACCAATCCCCTGATAGCCTTTCATCTAACATTTGATTGATATCGGCTGCGTTTTCTAAAACCCATAAACCGCAATTATAAGCATCGGTTTGCTGTTGAGAACAATATTGGCTGAAATCAATTAATTCTACTTCGAATGCTTGAAAAAGCGGATGATATTCTGGTTGCAGAGAAGATCCTAGTGAGTTTACATAATAGGCCGTAGTCACTCTATCCTGATAAGAAAAAACCAACGTCACCCAATGCATAGCACCCACATTAATGACCATCGTATGTCGTGCGCTACTAACTTTTTTTGCATTGACTAGAAATGAAGCGATTTGCGTAATTAATTGGTCTAAAGACCCAACAATTTCAAAATCTGAAACTTCAACATTATTGGGCTTATGAAAATTAGCGTATTCTAAGCGCGCAATATCGGCAATATCTTCTTGACTTAACCAATAATTATATTTACCTTTCTCAGTGGCCTCCTCTAAGTTTTGCTCATTCGATCGTTTATGACGAGATAATAAAAAATATTGTTGAATGTTGATCGAATTTTTTTCTAAAAAAGCCCGTATTTTTTTTTCTATGCTAGAAACAGAATGAAGACGATCCTGAGATTTTAATTTCATTATTCTTTTTACTTCCTTTTAATTTTAAAATTATTACTTTATACATAAAATAAAATTAATTTATTTTTAATAAAAAGTCAATTTACTAGCTATTATTTGCGAATAATAATGACAACAATTTAAAAAAAATAAACAGCAGGATGATTAGATAAATCAAAGTAACCAGAGTTTTCTTAAAATCTCTAATAAATTTTTTATAATTAATATAAAAATAAAATACATTCGTAAATAGTGGATTTTCACATCGATCATAAACGACAATTTTCTAAACTCGAACTATCGTTTAAAAATTCAGTAGGTTTTTCTTTTAAATCTATGGTATTTACAAAGAAAAAATGACGAGGATGCCCCCATTTAGGCTTTTCAGAAAATTTTTTTAATCCCGCCGCTTTTAATAAACTAATAGACGCTGGATTATCTGGACGAGCTGTTGCTTCAATGCGTTTAAATTTTTCTCCTATCAACTTATAATCACGATCAACTAATTCGGGTACGTATTCTTGTACTATAATAGGAATAACTTCCTTACCATAACCTTGTCCCCAGAATTTCTTATCAAAAACATACGCTAACTCAGCAAAGCCGGGTTGATCGCCGTCACCTAATAACACATGTCCCACCATCTCATCCGTATCATTTTTAAAAATGAATAATGAACTAAAAGGGTTATCAGTATCCCACCTAGCAACCCATTGCTTATGTTGTTCGCAAATTTTATCTTCACCCCAAGGATTTCCATCCATTACCTTAAGCATATTTTCTGGATTCATAAACAGTTTTTTATAATCACACAGATGGGTGGAGAGAGTGGACTCCATCATCAATCTTTCAGTTTTTATGCTTACATTTAATCGATTAGTTTCTGGATTTTTTTCAAAATAAATATCTGGCATATCACCTCCATGTTGGTAAAACATCTAATTAAATAGCATATCGATCTAATAAATAACTAAACACCGCTAATATCGCCATGGCTTCTCCGCCTTCGGGTCGACCTGGTCGGGTATTAACATTGTATGCATTAAAATCAAAATGTAACCACGTCGTCTTTTCACTAATAAAACTACGCAAAAACAACGCAGCTGTAATGGCACCCCCAAGAGGCGAAGATCCACAATTGTTTAAATCAGAAAATTTTCCATCGAGTAATTTTTGATACGGTTTATATAAAGGTAAACGCCATACTGGATCCTGTTGTTGGTGACTATGCTGGATAATGTCATGCGCCAATTGTTCTTGGTCGGTAAAAAAGGCACTTATTTCTGTTCCGACTGCACCTCTTGCCGCACCGGTTAAGGTAGCAAAATCGATCAACAATTCTGGACTTTCACTATCCGCTTCACACAAAGCATCCGCTAAAATAAGTCTACCTTCGGCATCGGTATTTGCAACTTCTACAGTTAAACCAAGTCGAGTCTGAATAATATCGCCTGGTTTATAGGCGTTTCCGGCAATCAAATTTTCCACGGCAGGAATTAATAAACGTAAACGCACTGGTAACTGATATGCCATAATCATTTCGGCTAGACCGATAGCATTTGCTGCCCCACCCATATCCTTCTTCATAGCCAACATATTGCTACTAGACTTTAAATTATAACCACCTGAATCAAAGCATACGCCCTTACCCACTAAAGTAACTTTTGGATGTTTACTATCACCCCATTTTAAATCAACTAAACGAGGTTCATGACAACTCGCTTTACCAACGGTATAAATAGCGGGATAGTTAGCCGCTAATAAATCTTCTCCGACTATCTGTGTCACTGAGGCATGGTATTTTTTGCCGATCTGAAATACATTTTCTACGAGTTCTGCGGGACCCATATCATCCGCTGGCGTATTGATTAGATTACGAACTCTATAAATCGCCTCAAGTTTTATCATTAATTGAGTATGATTCTTTTTTGCAATAAGCAATTGTACTAAAGGTCGAGTGGATTTTTTATATCGGGTAAATTCATAAGCACCTAAGCCCCACGCTAAAGCAATTTGTTCCAATAATTTACATTTATCTATACCTTCAACATGGTAATGTCCTTCGGGTAGTACAGTGGGTAGCAAACCGAACGTCCAGAAATCCGATACATCATTACATACCAAAAGAACCTGTTGCAGTTGTCCTGCTGTTCCAGGAAGTAAACTATAATTTCCTGGTTTTACAATAAAATTTATGGATTGTAACCATTGTTGTGTAGTTTTTGTCTGTTCCGCTAACCAAGCTGGCCACAACTCTGGCAAAATAGGCGTAATAGGAACCGATCTCAAGGATTCATGAATAAAACAATTAGACACTCAAAACCTCCCGTGCTGAAACATAAGGCTTATCAAATACACGTGCCACCGCTTGATGTGTGATACGACCACGTGAAATATTCAAGCCATTCCGTAAATTGATATCTTCAGCCAACGCTTGGTAAATACCTTTGTTCGCTAGGGCCAAAATATAAGGAAGTGTGGCATGCGTCAAAGCAAACGTAGAAGTACGTGGCACTGCACCCGGCATATTACTCACACAATAATGAACAATATCATCGACAACATAAGTAGGTTCCGTATGTGTTGTCGGGCGGCTTGTCGCGAAACATCCGCCTTGATCGATGGATACATCCACAACTACCGAACCTGGGCGCATTTTATTTAATAAATCTCGTGTTACAATTTTCGGCGCTTCTGCACCGGGTACTAACACCGCACCTATTAATAAATCTGCTAATGCTACATATTTCTCTATTGAATCTTGTGTAGAAAAAATAGTATTCAGTTGCCCACCAAATTGTAGATCTAATTCTTTTAGTTTTGCGGCTGATTTATCCAATACAGTCACTTGGGCTTCTAAGCCTAATGCCATGCGAATGGCATTACTACCCACGACTCCGCCGCCTAAAACAACAACACTCGAGGATGAAACACCAGGAACACCCGATAATAAAATTCCACGTCCTCCTTGCGCCTTCTCTAAACAATGTGCGCCGGCTTGTATCGACATGCGTCCTGCTACTTCACTCATAGGCGCTAACAAAGGCAAACCACCCCACGCATCAGTGACTGTTTCATAGGCAATAGCCGTACAATTCGAAGCTAACAATAATTCTGTTTGCTTTTTATCAGCAGCTAAATGTAAAAAAGTAAATAAAGTTTTTTCTTCACTTAAATAAGCACATTCTTGTGGTTGCGGTTCTTTAACTTTAAGGATCAAATTGCCTTGCTCGAAAACTTCTTGCGCGCTATTGAGGATAGTAGCCCCTGATTCTTGATAATCACTATCTGAAATATCAACACCATTCCCTGCATTTGTTTCAATGAAAACTCGATGACCACGATCAGTCAGTTCGCGAACAATAGATGGCACTATAGCCACTCGATATTCATTGTTCTTAATTTCTTTAGGAACGCCAATATGCATATTAACTCCACATTAAAGGATGTTGTCAGGTTTGTATCACTTCCTTGTGTAAACTACTCTTCACAAATGGCATAAGTATAATTTTTAAACTGTTAACCTCGACTTTTAGGCTACACTTGGAACCCATCATAAAATACACGGGTTTTATAAAAAGTCCATTATATAGTGTGCTTTCTTTATCAAAAAATATGAAAATTGAGAATACTAATTAAAATGCAGCCGCTATTTATCGTTAATGTTATTTAACATTAAATGATACAAATGTTTTTTTTCCTCTTCGTTCAAACCGGATTGCTTTCCTTGTTGTAATAGCTTATCGATTTGTCCTTCTGCGGCTGCTTTTTTTAAATGCTTGAGTAAATCATGAAATTCAGCTTGCATCCCGGATTCGGGAATAGCTAGGGGATAATTTATCAATTGTTTGAAAATTTTATAACGAGCTTCATCTTCTCGCCAATATTCTAGTAACATAGCACTGGTTAATTCTGGATTTTGCTTGAGCAGTAAAAATAATTGAACTAAAAAATCACTTCCAGGTAATTCTAATCTGCTTAATATATGACATTGCTTATCGGAAAGTGATTTAACGATTTGCGGGAATTGCACTAATAAGGCAATCGCCAAACGCATCGGCGAAGAACGATTGGCTGTATTAAACTTTATTTTTTTTGGCATTTTTTTTATTATATTGCTTTTATCATTCGCAGTAACTTTTTTTAATGTCACCACATCCATATTAACTAAAGTGGCCAATTGTTCAAATAATTTATGTTGCATAATACCCACCGCTACCTTCTCAATCAGCGGGACGGCTAGCTTCGCCAGGCGTGCTTTACCTTCTAATTGATTAATATCAATTTGCGTTAACAAATAACCAAATAAAAATTCACCTAAAGACTGCGCTTGTTGCAACCTCGTAATAAATTCAGTACGACCTTTCTTATGTAGCAAAGAGTCTGGATCTTCGCCATTAGGTAATAATAAAAAACGTAGTATATAACCATCTGTTAATAAATCTAAGCTTTGCTCAAGTACACGCCATGCGGCTTTTTTTCCGGCAATGTCGCCATCAAAACAAAAAATTATTTCCTGTGTATGACTCATCAGTCGACTTATTTGATCCTGGCTGGTTGCAGTGCCCAAGGTTGCGACAGCAAAAGGGAAATCCGCTTGAAACAACGCTAAAACATCCATATAACCTTCAACCACTATGATACGTTCTAACTGACGATTTGCCTGAAATGTTTCATAAAGACCATACAGTTCTTTACCTTTATGAAAAAGTGTCGTTTCAGGTGAATTCAAATATTTGGGTTCCTGTTGCGTCAAGACACGACCGCCAAAGCCAATGACGCGTCCTCTTCTATCACGTATCGGAAACAAAATTCGATCCCGGAAGCGATCATAATAACCTTGGCCTTCGGATTTTTTAACTAATAAACCCGCTGCAAATAAATTCTCGGTATCGTTAAAAGTTTTAAGCAATGTATCCCAAGCCGCTGGTGCATAACCTAAGTTAAATTTCTTAGCTATTTCGCCCGATAGTCCACGTTGTTTTAGATAGTTAATAGCGAGTGTATTATGTCGTAATTCTTTGGCATAAAATTGCGCTACCTCTTCTAACAAACCATAAAGATTAGAAGAAGCTTTATAATAAATTTCTTGATGTTTTGAATGTTGCGGGATTTCCATACCTATTTGTTCCGCTAAAGAGTTCACTGCTTCAACAAAACTTAGTTTTTCATATTCCATTAAAAAACTAAAAGCATTCCCACCTACAGAGCAACCAAAACAATAGTAAAATTGTTTTTCTGGCGTAACAGTAAAGGAAGGTGTTTTTTCGGCGTGAAAGGGACAGCAGGCAATATAATTTTTACCTTTTTTTCGTAACGGAACGCGTGCATCAATAAGCTGCACTATATCTATGCGCGCTAGGAGCTCATTAATAAATTCCTGTGGGATGGGTGCTAGTGACATATTTATGTACTCTTCGCACTTGAATCTTTGTCTGTATTACAGCTCAAGAAGAAATAAACGAATTTTTAAGTCAACCGGGCTTTAATTTTTGCGCTAATTTGTGTCATGTCCGCACGACCTTGTAATTTGTCTTTCAGTTCTGCCATGACCTTTCCCATCTCCTTTACTGAAGTAGCACCTACTTTTGTGATGGCTTCAGATACAATACGATCAATGTCTGTTTCACTTAAAGGTTCGGGTAGATAGGTTTGAATAATCTTGACTTCTAAACGTTCTTGATCGGCTAAATCATCACGTTTAGCCTGATCATACTGAGCAATAGAATCGCGACGTTGCTTAATCATTTTATTCAGTATCTGTGTAATACGCGTATTATCTACTTCAATGCGTTCATCCACTTCAACCTGCTTAATCGCCGCCAAAATGAGCCGTACCACACCCAATCGTTGCTTATCGTGTGCTCGAAGAGCAATCTTCATATCTTCCTGAATTTGCTGTTTGAGAGAGGTAGTCATGCTGATATTAATGCTTACGCTTTGTTTTAGCGATAAAGCAAGGGTTATCACGCATCAGCCGCTTGCGACACCGCTTAACTGCTGCTGCGAAACGACGCTTGCGTGCTTCAGTGGGTTTCTCGTAGTATTCACGACGACGCACTTCAGCGAAAATACCTGATTTTTCACAGGCACGCTTATAACGGCGAATAGCCGACTCGAGTGTTTCGCTGGTTTTAAGTATTACGCCGGGCATGTAGTACACTTCCTCAATTAAAGTTAAAATAGGTGCTAATTCTAACCAGCAATCCATAAAAATGCAAAGTTTCTATTCAAAACAAACCGATATCCATCCAAAAAACATACATTGTGTATTAGGGATTGAGACTTCCTGCGATGAAACCGGTATCGCTCTCTATCATGGTCAAAAAGGTCTCATTGCCCATTCGTTATATAGTCAAATTGAGCTACATAATCTGTACGGCGGCGTCGTTCCAGAACTCGCCTCACGCGACCATATTCTTAAAATATTACCCTTATTACAAGAGACTTTGACAGTTGCCAACCTCACGCTCTCAGCTATCAATGGCATTGCCTATTGTGCAGGCCCTGGCTTAGCCGGGGCTCTATTGGTCGGTGCAGCTTTTGGACGTAGTTTAGGCTGGGCACTCGGAATTCCCACCTTAGGGGTACATCATATGGAAGCGCATTTGCTTGCACCTATGCTAGAAGAACACGTCCCGGATTTCCCATTTATTGCCCTTTTAGTGTCCGGCGGCCATACACTGCTAGCACAAGTAAACGGTATCGGCGATTACAAGATTCTAGGTGTAAGTCTAGATGATGCGGTAGGCGAAGCTTTTGATAAAACAGCCAAATTATTAGGTTTAAATTACCCCGGTGGTCCTGCCATCGCTGCATTAGCTGAACAAGGCCAAGCTAAACAATATGCTTTTCCACGTCCGATGGTAAATAGACCGGGTTGCAACTTTAGTTTTAGTGGTTTGAAAACATTTGTGAGTACAACATTAAAAAAGAGCGATCAAGCTGAACAAACTAAAGCAAATATTGCTCATGAATTTCAAGCTGCCGTAGCGGATACTTTAGTTATAAAGGCTATGCGCGCTTTAAAGCAAACAGGCCTGCGTCGTTTAGTGGTTGCAGGTGGCGTAGCTGCGAATACCTGGCTCAGAAAAGAACTTGCCAACATGGCAGCTACGCATAATTTCACACTTTATTACCCACGACCCAGTTTCTGCACAGATAATGGGGCAATGATTGCTTATTTAGGTTATCGTCGCTTAAATTTAGGTCAAAGCGATAATTTAGGCATAAAAACCATTGCGCGTTATCCTTTAGATCAGTTGGATTAAAGAGTAAAATTTCAAATGCTGAAGCAACAAGCAAACTGTCTATCCTGATCTAGAGGAGGAAAAGAGGTGAAGGAACAATTAACTATTAAATGAAGCAAAGCCTCTTCTTCATTATTAAGCTTGGCACAAAATAACAATATTTTTCTTAAACTACTTTTACTTTCAGCGTCAAAATTAAATAATAAACCCTGATCTTTTAATTTCATATAAATACCACATATAGTTGTATTATCGGGTAACTCATTTTTTTTATAAATCGATAAAAACTTATTAACAGGATCTTTATAATTTCTTTTCCAAGCCCCTGAAAAAAATCGATAAATGATCCCTAAACAACCCTTACCTTTAGAATAATCTTTTAATAAAGCAATACAAGTTTTTATCGGATCTTGCTCATAAAAGTAGATATAATCAGGAATATTTTCTAAATCTAATTCTCGTCCTGGCATCCTATTTGATAAAGTTAATTCATTGAGTTGATCTTTTTCTTCAGATGTCAAACTATTTTTCAATAAATACGCTAATATCATATTAATTTCGAAAGCAAGAAAACTTAAATCAATATTTTTTTCTTTAAAAATTTGAATACTCGCTTTAATTGCTTGCAAATAATCATTAAAAGAACTCGTTGTTGCATCTTCACTATTTATCGGGGGTTGAAAATTTTGCTCAGTGGCCTGTAATGAGCTTGAAGGTTGATTTATTTCCTCCTTCCCTAATCCTGATTCAGTTTCAACTTTTTTAATTTCTTTTTTGGTATTGTCTATAAGTTCTTCATTACAGTTAAACAATTTAAGTAAATTTAATTTGAGGAGTTTTTTTTCTCCATGAATGTCTTTTATTAATCTTTTATCTCTTTTTGATAAAATTTCATCATCTATAATATAAAAGAGTTCAACGATCCTATCAGAAATAGTTAATTTTTTTTCACTATGCTCTATGTCTACTTTAGAAGGAGATAATACATCCTTTAGAAGTTTTTGTGAGGGAGCAAATAAATCTCTAACAGGAGTATTTTTAAATTTAATCGGCATAACTAATCTCCATTTAATTAAAATCTTATTATTGTAAAATCTCTATCATTCAACAACATAACATAAAAAAAGGTTTTGTAAAAAAATTCGGAAACAGTTTTTCTTAAAAAATAAAAATTATTTTTTCTTCTTAAATTGAGTTTTTGTTAATTGGGGTTCTGTACCTTGAAATAAACGTTGAATATTTGAAAAATGCCGTGCTATGAGTATTATCGTCATTAAAAGTATCGGCAAATAAACCGTCAATGAATAAGAATAAAAAACATAAAAAAACGTCACGATAGCCGCCAGCATGGATGCAACAGAAATATAACGAAATACAAACAACACCACCACCCAGCTTAATAAACCTATCAAGCCTAGAGGCCACGCTAAAGCAAATAATCCACCCAATGCGGTTGCTACGCCTTTCCCCCCACGAAAACCAAAAAAAATCGGATATAAATGACCTATAAAAGCAAAAAAAGCGACCCATGCCAAAGACGCTAGCGGCACACCAAACATTTTAGCTAGCATAACTGGAATCCAACCTTTGAGCATATCCCCCAATAATACGATAGCGGCTAATTTTTTTCCGCCAATTCTAAGGATATTGCTAGCTCCTGGGTTCCCTGAACCTTGCGTACGTGGATCAGGTAGCCCTGCACATTTACTCACGATAATCGCACTGGACAAAGAACCCAGTAAATAGGCAATTAAGATAAAAATAAATAGCGATAACATAAATTTTCCTATATAGATTCTTTTTTAAAAAATTCGCATCTTGAATAGATGCCGCGGTATAATATAAACGATAAATAATTTTCTTGATTGAAAATTCCGACAGCCAATTTATATACTCTTGGCATTTGAATTTTTGACAAGGCCGCGAAAGGATTGCGAGTTGAGCGGCAACACACAAAAATTCAAGTGCCAAGAGTATAGTAATAATTATTAAAAGGTCCTAACATGACGCCCAAAGCGGATAATTTAATTTGGATCGATCTCGAGATGACAGGACTTGATACTAATCAAGATAAAATTATTGAGATTGCAACCATTATCACAGATTCTCAATTAGAGATTATAGAAGAAGGTCCTGTGTTTGCTATATTCCAATCTGAACAACTATTAACCGGAATGGACGATTGGAATAAGCGCCAACATAAGGGCTCAGGTTTACTGGAAAGAGTAAGAGTCAGCAAAACAACCGAAGAAGAAGCAGAAAAGCAAACCTTAGAATTTATCATGACGTATGTCCCCCCTAATAAATCACCAATGTGTGGTAATAGTATTTGCCAAGATCGTCGTTTCTTAGCCCGTTGTATGCCGATATTAGAAAAATATTTTCATTACCGGAACTTAGATGTAAGTACATTAAAAGAGCTAGCCTATCGTTGGAGTCCAAGCATATTGGACGGCTATAAGAAAAAGTCTAAACATTTAGCACTAGAGGATGTACGAGACTCTATTAATGAATTACGGTATTATCGCGAACATCTATTTAAACTTTAAGCTTCGAATTGATTTATGCCTTATTACACAACAAATGAATTAAGAAACGGTATGAAGGTCATGTTAGATAGTGATCCTTATACGGTATTAGAAAATGATTACGTTAAACCAGGAAAAGGACAGGCTTTTAATCGGATTAAATTACGTAAT